>NZ_JAEHBO010000004.1:0-193397 GCF_016483575.1 Bacillus cereus group sp. N12 | reverse complement strand
TTTATATTGTTTTCATTTACTAAAATTAAAAAGGATTGCAGAATGTTGGGAACCCTAAAGGGTTTCCCAACACTCTGAGGACAATGCCATGAAGGCATTGTCCTTTTTCTTATATTTCCATAATGATTGGTAAAATCATTGGGCGACGTTTCGTTTTTTCGTATAGGAATGGTGCTAATGTGTCTGTAATCTCATTTTTAATTTCAGACCATTGTGTTGTTTTACGTTCCATTACTTTTTCTAAATGTGTTGTAATCAATGTTTGAGCATCGTTAATTAAATCGCTGCTTTCACGCATATAAACGAAACCACGCGAGATGATATCAGGTCCTGCTGCAACTTTAAATTCTTTCATATCAATGCTTACAACTACAATTACAAGCCCTTCTTCAGAAAGGATGCGACGATCGCGTAATACGATATTACCGATATCTCCAATACCATTTCCATCAATATAGACAGAACCAGATGGGATTTTTCCAGCAACACTTGCTTCATCTGAACGCAAGGCAAGAACGTCTCCGTTATCCATGATGAAACAGTTCTCTTCTGGAATACCGCAATCATTCGCTAATTTCATATGCATACGTTGCATACGATATTCACCATGAATTGGCATGAAATACTTTGGTTTAATTAGACGTAGCATTAGTTTTTGCTCTTCTTGTCCGCCATGTCCACTCGTATGAATGTTTGACAGCTTGCCATGGACTACATTAGCACCAGCACGATACAACATATTAATTGTACGGCTTACACTAATTGTGTTACCAGGGATTGGTGAAGAAGAGAAAACAACTGTGTCGCCAGGAATAATTTGAATTTGACGATGAGTACCATTCGCAATACGGGAAAGTGCTGCCATTGGTTCACCTTGACTACCAGTACATAAAATAACCACTTTATTAGCTGGTAGGCGGTTTAGTTGAGATGTGTCTATGAATGTATCTTTTGGACATCGGATATACCCAAGGTTTTGTCCAATCTCGATAGCTGCTTCCATACTTCGACCAAATACAGCTACTTTACGATTATTTTCAACAGCAGCCTCAACAACTTGTTGTAAGCGATGGATATTCGATGCAAAGGTTGCGAAGATAATACGACCTTCTACTTTGCGGAATATATCTTGAATACTATCGCCAACACGGCGCTCAGACATCGTAAAGTTTGGAACTTCACTGTTTGTACTGTCAGATAAGAGACAAAGTACACCGTCTTTTCCGATTTCAGCCATTTTTGTTAAATCTGCTGGCTCACCGACTGGTGTGAAATCGAATTTGAAATCACCTGTATGAACGACTTGCCCTTGAGGTGTTTTCACAACAACTCCGTATGAATCCGGAATACTGTGAGTTGTACGGAAGAAGGAAACAGATGTCTTTTTAAATTTAATAACATCATCTTCTTGAATTTCATAAAGCTTCGCTTTACGAAGTAATCCGTGCTCTTCTAATTTGTTTTTTATTAGTGCAATTGCTAATTTTCCACCGTAAATTGGAATGTTTACTTGACGTAATAGATAAGGGATTCCACCGATATGATCTTCGTGACCATGTGTAATGAATAATCCTTTAATTTTATCTTCGTTTCGCACAAAATAAGTGTAATCAGGTATTACATAATCGATCCCGAGGAGTTCGTCTTCTGGAAATTTAATTCCAGCGTCAATTATAATAATTTCATCTTGAAATTGAACAGCATATGTATTTTTACCGATTTCACCAAGACCACCGAGAGCAAAAACGGCAACTTGATCATTTTTTAGAAATTTCATATGGCTATACAATCTCCGCTAATACTAAATCAGCGTTTTGTTTTTCATATTCAAGATGAGCGCCAGTAACAGACTGAACAAACTCGATATTATATGCGAACTTATTTAATTTTTTACGAACATCCTTTTCAGACGTAGCCTCTAAATATACAACTTTTGTATTTTCACGTACTGGGACCTCAGTTAATTTTTCTTGATAAAATACTTTAAAAATCATTTGGAAAACCTCTCCTTGTCTATGTTTTGCATTATCTGTTACTTATTATAAAGCAAACAGTCACGATTTTCATGTTTTTTCGAATGAGAATGAAGAAAAAGCCCGAAATGGGCATAATTTAAGCGATTGTCTTCTTCCGGACTAAATCGTTTAAATAACGCTTAAGCTTTTTCTTCAGCTTCTTCAGCATGATTACTCCTTCCTTTCCTTATTCTAAACATGCATATTACTAGTGAAAACTCTATCTCTGACATAAGAAAGAGGGGAAAGTGAATGGAAAACCTTGTCCTTTCTCATACAGTGAAAGTTATTCTATAGTAACGATTAGTAGCCGTTAGTTATAGATATAGTATGAGGAAGAATGGACAAGAAAATTCATTAGAACAAGTATTCACCCTTTTTACTAATATATATATGCATGTTTCATAAATAAGGTCAGGAAGTGAACGCTTTCTTCACAGATGTTTAATATGTTATACTTTTTTTTAGAATTTGAAAAGCGATTATCAAAATAGGAGTAAAGAGTACCAGAAAGGGTTTTGACAAATGAATGATAAAATTGTCTTTTTTGATATTGATGGAACATTATTAGATCACGATAAAAAAATTCCGCAATCTACACGAGATGCAGTAAGACATTTGCAGGAAAAAGGGGTGCATGTAGCAATTGCGACAGGACGCGCACCGTTTATGTTTGAAGATATTCGTAAGGAACTCAATATACATAATTATGTTAGTTTTAATGGACAGTATGTTGTCTTTGAAGATGAAGTAGTATTTAATAATCCGTTACACCCAGCTGCCTTGCATAAGTTTACTCAGTTTGCAAAACAAGAAGGATATCCACTTGTATATCTTGACCATCAAGAAATGAGAGCGACAGTGGAATATCATGATTATGTGAAAGAAGGTTTTGGAAGCTTGCAGTTCGAGCATCCGGCATATGAACCTGATTTTTACGAAAAACGCGATATTTATCAAACGCTTCTTTTTTGTGAAGTAAATGAAGAGGAAAAGTTTATTAATCAATATCCAGATTTTCATTTTATTCGTTGGCATGCGTATTCAATGGATATCATTCCTAATGGTGGTTCTAAGGCAAAAGGGATTGAGAAGTTCATTGAAAAATTAGGATTTAGCCGTGAACAAGTGTATGCATTTGGGGATGGTTTAAACGATTTAGAAATGATTGAAGCAGTTGGGACGGGCATTGTGATGGGGAATGGTCATGAAGATTTGAAAAAACTTGCAAATCATGTGACAAAGGATGTAAGTGAAGACGGTATATATCATGGATTAAAATGGGCTGGCCTGTTATAAGTAAATATGGAACCCATTTCATAAAATAAAAAGGCGGGAGATTAATTCCCGCCTTTTTATTATTAGCGCTCTAAAGGTTTTGAATCATCAGGAGCGGTAAATGGATTTTCTTTATTAATATGGTCATAGAACATAACACCATTTAAATGATCAATCTCATGTTGGAATACAATTGCCGGTAAGCCTTTTAAGCGTAATTTTACTTCTTCTCCATTAATAGATGTTGCTTTCACTGTAATTCTTGTGTAACGAGGGACATAGCCAGGTACTTCGCGGTCTACAGATAGACACCCTTCACCACTTTGTAAATATGTACGTTCAACAGAATGACTAATGATTTTTGGATTGAATAATGCATGGCTATATAACGTACCGTTCGTATCAGTTACATGAACCGCAATCATTTTCTTTGAAATACCGATTTGCGGAGCTGCTAATCCGATTCCAGGGCGTAAACTGTATTTTTCAGCCAGTTCAGGATCCTGGCTATTTATTACAAAATCAATCATTTCTTTAAGGGTATTTGTATCTTCTTCACTCGCTGGTAACGACACCTCTTCTGCAACATCTCGCAAAATAGGATCTCCTTCGCGAATTACATCGTTCATTGTAAGCATATGTAATCTCTCCTTTCCTCTTTAGTCTACCAAAGGAGATGAGAAAAGTCATCGGCAAGTAAGGGTAACTATTTGCAAATCGTTCTTCTATAGAGGAGTTATGTATGAGATAAAAAGAAAAGACGGCAAAGCCGTCTGTTTCTTTCCATAGTTGTTTCATTTTACATTAGCGAATGCAAGCAGCACCAACGATAATTAAAAGGATAAACAACACAACGATTAAGGCAAAGCCGCGTCCAGATCCGCCACAAGAACCGCCATAACCGTAGGAAGGATATGAACAAGTTGGATAGCAATATGAGTATCCGTACATGAGATGACCTCCTTTTTCATTTCCCGCTAATACTGCGGTTACTATAATGTATGGAAGAGAGTGTGGTGATGTATAGGTATTTACCTAAAAAAGGAAGAAGAGTTTGTATATTTTTGTTACGAAGAGAGAAAAACTAAAGAGAATTAAATCGTTTACATATTATTCTAAGAGAAAATATAAGTGAAAAAGGGAATAATATAACAGTAGGTCAATGCTTACTAATACAGATGTGAAAAATAAAAACACGTTTGTGTAATAGAAACCTGCATATTATTTATAAAAAAACGTATTCAAAGTAATTGACATCGTAATTAGAATAGTTGTAAACTAAAAAACGTGATCAAGATTGTATTAATATGTTTCTGAAAAAACATTAGTACAGATTGTTAGGTACACAAAATTATTCTCAACCGACAGACAAACATGTTGGTTTACATCGTTGCGCTTTTTAAACTGGAAAATAGCCAGTGAAAGCGTTTCAGAATATGGTTCAAGAGAGGAAGAGGTGAACGGAATGGGTACTAAAACAAAAAAGACCCTATTTAATGTTGATGAGCAAATGAAAGCTATCGCAGCTCAATTTGAAACATTACAAATTTTAAATGAAAATGGCGAAGTTGTGAATGAAGCAGCTATGCCTGAATTATCTGATGATCAATTAAAAGAATTAATGCGTCGTATGGTGTATACTCGCGTACTAGATCAACGTTCTATTTCTTTAAACCGTCAAGGACGTTTAGGTTTCTACGCACCTACAGCTGGACAAGAAGCTTCTCAATTAGCAAGTCATTTCGCACTTGAAGCAGAAGACTTTATCTTACCAGGATACCGTGATGTACCACAATTAGTATGGCACGGATTACCATTATATCAAGCATTCTTATTCTCTCGTGGACACTTCATGGGTAACCAAATGCCTGAGAATGTAAATGCACTAGCTCCACAAATCATTATCGGTGCGCAAATCATCCAAACTGCTGGTGTTGCGTTAGGTATGAAACTACGTGGTAAAAAATCTGTTGCAATTACTTACACTGGTGACGGTGGTGCTTCACAAGGTGACTTCTACGAAGGTATGAACTTTGCAGGTGCATTCAAAGCTCCAGCAATCTTCGTTGTTCAAAACAACCGTTATGCAATCTCTACTCCAGTAGAAAAGCAATCTGCAGCTAAAACTGTAGCACAAAAAGCAGTAGCAGCAGGTATTTACGGAATTCAAGTAGACGGTATGGATCCATTAGCTGTATACGCAGCAACTGCTTTCGCTCGTGAGCGCGCAGTAAATGGTGAAGGCCCTACTTTAATCGAGACTTTAACATTCCGTTATGGTCCACATACAATGGCTGGCGATGACCCAACTCGTTACCGTACAAAAGATATCGAAAACGAATGGGAACAAAAAGATCCAATCGTACGCTTCCGTAAGTTCTTAGAAGCTAAAGGCCTATGGTCTCAAGAAGTTGAAGAGAAAGTAATTGAAGAAGCAAAAGAAGATATCAAACAAGCAATTGCTAAGGCTGACCAAGCTCCAAAACAAAAAGTTACTGATTTAATGGAAATCATGTACGAAAAAATGCCTTACAACTTAGCTGAACAATATGAAATTTACAAAGAAAAGGAGTCGAAGTAAGCCATGGCTCAAATGACAATGATTCAAGCAATCACTGATGCTTTACGCGTTGAAATGAAAAATGACCCTAACGTACTTGTGTTTGGTGAAGACGTTGGTGTAAACGGCGGTGTATTCCGTGCTACTGAAGGTTTACAAGCTGAATTCGGTGAAGATCGTGTAATGGATACTCCACTTGCAGAGTCTGGTATTGGTGGACTTGCAGTTGGACTTGCACTTGAAGGATTCCGTCCAGTTCCAGAAATCCAATTCTTCGGTTTCGTTTATGAAGTAATGGATTCAATTTCTGGTCAATTAGCTCGTATGCGTTACCGTTCTGGCGGACGTTGGACTGCTCCAGTAACAGTTCGTTCTCCATTCGGTGGCGGTGTTCATACTCCTGAACTACATGCTGATAGCTTAGAAGGATTAGTGGCTCAACAACCTGGTCTAAAAGTTGTTATTCCATCTACTCCATACGATGCAAAAGGTCTTTTAATCTCTGCGATTCGTGACAACGATCCAGTTATCTACTTAGAGCATATGAAATTGTACCGTTCATTCCGTCAAGATGTACCAGAAGGTGAATACACAATTGATTTAGGTAAAGCTGATATCAAACGTGAAGGTACAGATGTATCTGTTATCGCTTATGGTGCTATGGTTCATGCTGCATTAAAAGCTGCTGAAGAACTTGAAAAAGAAGGTATCTCTTTAGAGGTTGTTGACTTACGTACAGTTCAACCATTAGATATCGAAACAATCATCGCTTCTGTTGAAAAAACAGGCCGCGTAGTTGTAGTTCAAGAAGCTCAAAAACAAGCTGGTATTGCAGCTAACGTTGTAGCGGAAATTAACGACCGTGCAATCTTAAACTTAGAAGCTCCAGTTGTACGTGTTGCAGCTGCTGATACAGTATTCCCATTCTCTCAAGCTGAGAGCGTATGGTTACCAAACCATAAAGATATTGTTGAAGCTGTTAACAAAGTAATGAACTTCTAATTTTTAGTTTTTCATGTGCAAAAGAAATCAGCACATGCTGGTTTCTTTTGTACATATTCCATAATAATGAAATGAATCAGGGGGCTGAATTCCGTGGCATTTGAATTTAAACTACCAGATATCGGTGAAGGTATCCACGAAGGTGAAATCGTAAAATGGTTTATTAAACCAGGCGATGAAGTAAATGAAGACGATGTACTTCTTGAAGTACAAAATGATAAAGCAGTAGTAGAAATCCCTTCTCCTGTTAAAGGTAAAGTACTTGAAGTACTTGTAGAAGAAGGAACAGTTGCAATTGTAGGAGATACATTAATTAAATTTGATGCTCCTGGATACGAAAACCTTAAATTTAAAGGTGACGATCATGATGAAGCTCCAAAAGCTGAAGAAGCAGCAGTAGAAGCTCCAGCAGCGGAAGCTACTCCAGCAGCAACTGCAGAAGTAGTAAATGAGCGCGTTATCGCTATGCCATCTGTTCGTAAATATGCTCGTGAAAAAGGTGTAGATATTCATAAAGTAGCTGGATCTGGTAAGAACGGTCGCGTTGTGAAAGCTGACATCGATGCATTTGCAAATGGTGGACAAACTGTAGCAGCAACTGAGGCTCCAGCAGCAGTAGAAGCTACTCCAGCAGCAGCGAAAGAAGAAGCACCAAAAGCACAACCAATCCCAGCTGGTGAATATCCAGAAACTCGTGAGAAAATGAGTGGTATCCGTAAAGCGATTGCGAAAGCAATGGTTAACTCTAAGCATACAGCTCCTCACGTAACATTAATGGATGAAGTTGATGTAACTGAGCTTGTTGCTCACCGTAAGAAGTTCAAAGCTGTTGCAGCTGACAAAGGTATTAAATTAACTTACCTTCCGTACGTTGTTAAAGCTTTAACATCTGCATTACGTGAATACCCAATGTTAAACACTTCTTTAGACGATGCATCTCAAGAAGTAGTTCACAAACATTACTTCAACATCGGTATCGCAGCTGATACAGACAAAGGTCTATTAGTACCAGTTGTTAAAGATACAGATCGCAAGTCTATCTTCACTATTTCTAACGAGATCAATGATCTTGCTGGTAAAGCACGTGAAGGTCGTTTAGCTCCAACTGAAATGAAAGGTGCTTCTTGCACAATTACAAACATTGGTTCTGCAGGTGGACAATGGTTCACTCCAGTTATCAATCACCCAGAAGTAGCAATCCTTGGTATCGGCCGTATCGCTGAGAAGCCAGTTGTGAAAAATGGTGAGATCGTTGCAGCTCCAGTATTAGCATTATCTCTAAGCTTTGACCATCGTTTAATTGACGGCGCAACTGCTCAAAAAGCATTAAACCAAATTAAACGTCTATTGAATGACCCACAATTATTAGTAATGGAGGCGTAATAACAATGGTAGTAGGAGATTTCCCAATTGAATTAGATACAGTCGTTGTTGGTGCAGGTCCTGGTGGATACGTTGCGGCAATTCGTGCAGCACAATTAGGTCAAAAGGTAGCAATCATTGAAAAAGCTAACCTTGGTGGCGTATGCTTAAACGTTGGATGTATTCCTTCAAAAGCGTTAATCAATGCAGGTCATCGTTATGAGAATGCAATGCATTCTGATGACATGGGTATCACTGCAGAGAACGTAAAAGTTGACTTTACAAAAGTTCAAGAATGGAAAAACGGCGTAGTTAAGAAATTAACTGGCGGTGTTGAAGGCCTTCTTAAAGGTAATAAAGTTGAAATCATTCGCGGTGAAGCTTACTTCGTAGATGCTAACACATTACGCGTAATGACTGAAGATGCAGCTCAAACGTATACGTTTAAAAATGCTGTTCTTGCAACTGGTTCTACACCAATCGAAATTCCTGGATTCAAATACTCTAAACGTGTTATCAACTCTACAGGTGCTTTAAGCTTACCTGAAATTCCTAAAAAACTTGTTGTAATCGGCGGCGGTTACATCGGTATGGAATTAGGTACTGCATATGCTAACTTCGGTACAGAAGTTACTGTAGTAGAAGCTGGCGACGAAATCTTAGCTGGTTTTGAAAAAGCAATGAGCTCTGTTGTTAAACGTGCTCTTCAAAAGAAAGGTAACGTAAATATCCATACAAAAGCTATGGCTAAAGGCGTTGAAGAAACAGAAACTGGCGTAAAAGTTAGCTTCGAAGTTAAAGGTGAAATCCAAACTGTAGAAGCAGATTACGTATTAGTAACTGTAGGTCGTCGTCCAAACACTCAAGAAATCGGTCTTGAGCAAGTTGGAGTTAAAATGACTGACCGCGGTATCATCGAAATCGATGAGCAATGCCGTACAAACGTACCAAACATCTATGCAATCGGTGATATCGTTCCTGGACCACCATTAGCTCACAAAGCTTCTTACGAAGGTAAAGTAGCTGTTGAAGCAATTAGTGGCCATGCATCAGCTATCGATTACATCGGAATTCCTGCAGTATGCTTCACTGATCCAGAATTAGCATCTGTTGGTTACACTAAGAAACAAGCTGAAGAAGCAGGAATGACTGTAACTGTATCTAAGTTCCCATTCGCTGCAAACGGTCGTGCGTTATCATTAAACAGCACTGACGGTTTCCTACAACTTGTAACACGTAAAGAAGATGGTCTTCTTGTAGGTGCTCAAGTTGCAGGCGCAGGTGCTTCTGATATTATCTCTGAGATTGGTTTAGCTATCGAAGCTGGAATGACAGCTGAAGATATCGCTCAAACAATCCACGCTCACCCAACATTAGGTGAAATCACAATGGAAGCAGCTGAAGTTGCTCTTGGAATGCCAATTCACATTGTAAAATAATAAAAAAACGTCTTCTAAATTTAGAAGACGTTTTTTTATTATTTATTTTCAAATTGATACATTTGTTTACTTGTACTAGTGTCATTATAAAGAAATAAGACGATATCAGCATTTAGTTTTTCAAGATCTTGTTTAATATTTTTACTTGCCCCAAATCGTGGATCAATAAAAGTTGTTTGTTCGAATTCTTGTGCGAATAAAGGATAAGTTGCATCTGCATAAGAATCTTTAATAATGACAGCATGCAATTTACTTTTTGCATTTGGATTTAAGATGTTAATCTGTGAATAGTCTGTTTGATAAACCGATGCATAGTCTGGTGAAAGCTTCTTTTTGTTCACTGCAAAGAATTCTTTCATCGGTATTTTACTTGTTTCTTCTGATTTTGGACCGAGATAGACAGTATAATTATCCCACACATTTGGGTTTTCTTTTAATTGTACATATGGAATTGTTTCAGGTGTTTTTATTAATTTGTATAATTGTCTATTCCAACTACCGATAAATTGTCCATTAGGTTCTTCTATAGTGGTTTTATAATCATCTCGATTAACAACATTTCCTGTAAATACTTTAGAGTGATTAGCAATGTAATTCATTGTTTGTTCGTATGCATAAAACGCACCTTTCATATTCCAATGGTGATCCGTTTTAAAGTATAGTTCTTCTAATTGTTCGTGAGTAAATTCTTTTTGAATAGCAGGTAGAACATCAATAAATGGAAAATTTATTGATGTAATTCTTGTACAAAATAATCACGATGTTTTTGATCATACCCACAATCTACATATGGTGGGTACTTATACGAAAATGTCGTTAGTTTACTTGGAGCTAACAGGAAATAAATTTCTGTTTTTGTAAATTGATTTCTTAAGTTGTCTAGTTCACTTACAGATTGTTTTATTTGATCACGCATATCAATATTTGTAGGTGCAGACAAAATGAAACCGTCATCTGCGACGAAATTATTATTTACAAAAGTGCGATTGAATTTTAATTGCAACTTTGTGTAAGTTTCAATAAATTTATCTCGTGCGGCAATATGATCTGTAAAGTGTAATTCAGTATCTTTGAAATATTTTCCGGATTTTATAGTATCCATAGTTAGGACTGGATCTAAAGCTAATTCTCTGTTTTCAAAATCAGAAAAACTTTTTTTATCCCAATATATTATTTTGGCTGTCCATATACACATCCCGAAAATAATAGCGAGAAATCCAGTGATTAATATACGATTAGTTAAATTTTTCATAGTTAGCCCTCCTTTAGAAGCGGAAGTAAATAAATGGATTGTAAGTTGCATTCGTTAAGTACATCATAGTAATGATTAAAACACTCAAATAGTAAAGTGGAGATAAAAGTACTATCTTTTTATTTACAAATAGAGTCTTGATCCAAGAGAAAATTGGAGCTGATGTCACTATTGCAAGTATAAAGATTCCCCAATAATTCATCACATAGAAATAACTAGTAATGTCAGTCAACGATCCATTTAATCCGAACATTGCTTGTAAAAATTTAGAACAGTAGCTAAAGTTGTCAGCTCTGAAGAAAACCCAACCGATAATCACTAAAAACAGCACGTATACATGTTGAATTGGCCACCATAATTTTTGCAAGATTTTCTCAAAACCGGATTTTTCCAAAGCAATTAAACATCCGTAATAGATACCCCAAATCATAAATGTCCAACTAGCCCCATGCCAAAAACCTGTTAGCGCCCATACTATAAAGAGATTACGATAGATTTTCCAGCTAGATACTGGATTGCCACCTAGTGGGATATAGACATAATCACGGAACCATGAACCAAGGGAAATATGCCAGCGACGCCAAAATTCAGAAATCGATTTTGATATATACGGATAATTGAAGTTTTCTAAGAAATCAAACCCGAACATTTTTCCTAATCCAATGGCCATATCACTGTAGCCTGAAAAATCGAAATAAATTTGTAATGTATAAGCGATCGCACCAATCCAAGCAGTAGATACGCTCATTGTTGCTGGGTCCATTGCAAATATTTCATCGGCAATAGCTCCCAATTGATTTGCAATCAAAACTTTTTTTCCTAATCCAAGGATAAAACGACTAATGCCTTCTGAAAACATATCAGCATTAACGGTTCTAACATGTAATTGATGAGCTATTGTGTTATACCGAACAATTGGTCCCGCAACTAATTGAGGGAAAATAGTAAAGTATAGCGCCAAATCAAACAGATTTCGCTGAGCCTCTACTTTTCTTTTGTAAATATCAATAATATAACTCATTGCATGGAAAGTGAAAAATGAAATCCCGATTGGTAATGGGATTTTTTCGAGTACAATGTTTGTATGAAAAATCCCGTTTATATTATCTACTAAGAAATTAGCATATTTAAAATATCCTAGTATAGCAATATTGACGACGAATGCTATAGTAAGAATGAGTTTTCTATTTGTCCTGTATTAAGCCATAACCCGAACCAATAGTTAATGAAAATAGAAAAAAGCATAAGGAAGACATATATAGGCTCTCCCCAGGCATAAAATAATAAACTAAATAACAAAAGAACGATGTTTTGTAATTCTTTACGTACTGAATAGTACACTAGAAGAATTGCAGGTAAAAAAAGACATAAAAAAAATAGGTTACTAAATACCATGTATCATTGATTCCTTTCTATAGTTAATCCAAAGGAACTATACCACGCTACTAATGGAATAATCTATATTGTAAGGAAAGAAAGAGAATGTAACGTAAAAAACGAGGAAGTTTTGGCATATAAAATAATTAAGAGCTTACATAAATGGTAGAAGATAAATCATAGAGTAAGTAGAAGCTTCAAATATTTTATACACGTAAAAGTTTGTTTTTAAAATAAGGAGAGGGATGGGCTGCACAATATAATAGAAGAAATAGGAGGTAATGCTATGAAAATTACGCTAGTTTCATTTTTACATCTAGTTTTATGGAGTGGATTTTCAGCAGTGTTATTATTGTCAAGTCGTGATAAACTTCATTATAAAATTTTTCTTTTTCTCATATTCTTTTATTTAGCGTATGTGATAGCGTATGTCATACTAAGTGCAAGGAGAAAAGCAATGCTTCTCACTTGCACGAATAGTATGATTTTTCTAATCGTTTATTTTTGTTTTTAAACTAACGTTTATAGAAATACATTATCCTTCCATTAAATAATTGTAATTCTCCTTCTAATTTCTTCGCTAGAAAACGGCAAAATTCATTTGCTTTCCCTTTATCACCAAATGTTGCATTAGAGGGTAAAGAAATTTGAATGAAAGATTGTTCATTTTCTATTCCAACACCGACATAAATTGAGTCATATCGATCATGACTGGATTGAAGCTTTAATGTTGTTGCTGATGTATCTAAAATTTCATAAGGAAAAGCGGTATTTGTATAAGCGTAATTAATTTGAACTCCGGTTTGGGAAGTAACTGTTTTATAGTACTGAAAAAGTTGTTTTATATCATCTGTTGAAACAGAGTGTTGATTGGATTTAGGTACAAGCGTAATAAAGGCATGTTGCATATAAGTTCCCCCTAGCTTAGTAGAATAATATCATTCTACAACCTACTGAATTTTTTGACAATTAAAAGGAGTATTGCTTTTTTTGTTTAATATTATGTATGAGTAGGAAAGGTGATGTAGAGAGGTGGAAACCAATGTTTGAAAAATTGTATGATGAGCATGAAAGTGTGAAGGTACGATTTTTAGGATTTATGACACATGATACTCGTTATGACTTTGGGATTGTTTATACAAATATGTTTTTTGGAAAGCCACTCATTGTTTGTATGCAAACGGGAAGGTCTACTTTACTGGGACAAGATGATGTAGAGAATGTGCAATATATGCAGGAAATTTTCAAGTTAGGATCTCAAGAGGAAGCAGCGGAGTTAGCTCAGTTTTTTAAATTTCTCGTTCCATCTACTTCATTGCATGCAGAATATGAAGAATAATTAATTTGAAACAGTCGTACGTATAAATATGGCTGTTTTTTTGTGTTAATATCGCATACTAATTTAAAATTAAAATATTTAATGTGTTATACTAAAAACCTATTGACGTAAAAAGTATAACATATTAAAATAAAGACAGAAAGTTAAGCGGTTACAAAAGTTTTTGGGATTATAAACTTAGGGGGAAATGAAAAATGGGAACAATCGTATGTCAAGATTGTGAAGGTACAATTGCACACTTCGAGGATGAGAAAGTAACGGTACTTTACGGGAAATGTGGATCTTGCGGATGTGATCACACAGAGCATACAAAAGCCCAATAATTGATAGGACATGGACAACTGAAAGTTTTTAGGACCATAAACTTAGGGGGAAATGAAAAATGGGAACAATCGTATGTCAAGTATGCGAAGGAACAATCGCACATTTTGAAGATGAGAAAACGACAGTACTTTACGGGAAATGTGGTACAAATTGTGATTGTGCTAATAGAGATAATGCGAAAGCTTAATGATAAATAAGTAGATTACTATTAAAAATCAGGGGGAAATGAAAAATGGGAACAATCGTATGCCAAGTATGTGAAGGAACAATCGCACATTTTGAAGATGAAAAATCAACAGTATTATATGGGAAATGTGGATCTCATTGCGAATGTGACCATAAAGAACATACAAAAGCTTAATTATTAAAAAAAGCGCCTACATGTGTAGGCGCTTTTTTTAATAAATTGTAGTTGTATGGCCAACTGTAGCAACGATTGCATCATCTCTAATCGGAATAAACCCTATGGCTGTTTGTGGTGTGTTTGGAGAGGCGTATTGACTCATTATACGGCTATCAATACGAGTAATAGTATCGGTCAAAAAAGCTGAAATAAAAGCGTAAGGGACGCGTCGTTCATTTAATGAGTAGATAATTTCTTCTTTTGTTTTTACACCTACGCCATGTCCGTAAAAAAAGAAATTTCCTAGATAGATTGTGTTTTCTCCTTGCCACTCAATCGTAGCTGGATTCACTTGTGGGTTTTTAAAGTAAACGAGATCGCCAGGAACAAGGTCGCCACCTGTTTTTGTTATGAGTTTTAAATCTTGATCGTAGTCCCAAGTATAAAGTAAAAGATTTGCAAAGAGGCGATTGAAGGTTTCTTCCTCATACAATGATAGTAAAGCTTTGTAAAAAATAATTATCATAGCGGTTGCGCATTCAGTCCCATATAGTTTCCCGTTTTTGAAAATATCTTGTATGGCAATAGAAGGTGGTATATTTGGAAGTAGTTGGAATCCCCCTAAAGATGTTCTTTTCCAAAACTGGGGGTTGCAAAAGGATTGTTGAAACGTACGAAACTGAAATCCACTTTGAAAAAGTTCTAATGCAGAAATAATAATATTAACTCGCAAATTTAAATCAAAGCTGAGTTCGTCAGCAGTTCGGAAGGAATAAACTTCTTGATTTCCTGCCATTATGGATAAAATTTGTTGCTTCTCAGCTGCAAATGGCTCATATTCATTTGTGATATAAGGGTGTACAATAGAACGACCTATTACAATCATAATGGTATCCCCACCTATACGTTACATTCTTTAGTAGCGTATGAAGAAAGGGAAAAAAGGTGAAAGAAAAGCCTATCAACTGATAGGCTTGTACTCTTTAATAACACGTAATGTTTGTAATGTCATATCTTCAGGACCTTGTACAGGTAAACCTGCTTCTAAATTTTTACGAATATACTCTAAGTTATCTTGTGTAATAATTTCCCCCGGAGTAAAGATTGGAATCCCTGGTGGATAAACCATAACAAAATCAGCTATAATACGACCTGCCGCATTTTCAAATGGAATGACTTCTGTTTCTGAATAAAAAGCATCTCGTGGAGAAAGTGCTAGCACCGGTATTTCTGGAATTTCTACTTGTACTTGAACACCTTTATCTGCCCTATTTCTAAATGTTTCCGCTAAATCTTGTAATGCTGCAATAAGCGTATTTGTATCGCTTTCTGTATCTCCAAAAGTGATAAGACATAGTATGTTGTATAAATCGGAGAGTTCTACTTCAATGTTATATTGCTCTCTAAGCCATACTTCAGCCTGATGGCCGGTAATACCTAAATCTTTCACAGACACAATTATCTTTGTAGGATCATAGTTAAAAGTAGCGTCTGTACCTAACATTTCTTTTCCAGGACAGTAAAGGTGCTCAATAGCATTTATAGCATCACGAACATGTTCAGCTAATTGTATTGTTTGTTCTATGAGCGCTGTTCCTTCTGTAGCAAGACGTTTTCTTGCTACATCAAGAGATGCTAATAAGATGTAAGAAGTTGATGTAGTCGTAAGCATGCTAATAATAGATTGAACATGTTTTACGTTCACAAGACCTTCTTTCACATTAAGAATAGAACTTTGAGTTAAAGAGCCTCCTAATTTGTGAACACTTGTTGCTGCCATATCTGCACCAGCTTGCATCGCTGACATCGGTAATTCATCGTGAAAATGAATATGAACACCATGAGCCTCATCGACTAGTACAGGGATATCGTACGAATGTGCTAATTGTACAATCTGTTCTAAGTCTGCAGCAAAGCCAAAGTAGGTTGGATTAATAACAAGTAAGCCTTTGGCATCTGAGTGTTCTTCAAGTGCTTTTTTGACAGATTGAATTGTAATTCCATGAGAAATACCAAGTTTTGGATCGATTTCAGGATGCATGAAAATAGGTTTTGCACCTGAGAAAATAATAGCTGACATTACTGATTTATGCACGTTTCGTGGTACTAGGATTTTGTCACCAGGACCGCAAACGCTCATCACCATTGTCATAATAGCGCCACTTGTACCTTGAATAGAAAAGAAAGTATGATCTGCACCAAATGCAGCAGCAGCTAAATCCTGTGCTTCTTTAATCATACCCTTTGGATGATGTAAATCATCGAGTGGCGCAATATTAATTAAATCAATTGCTAATGCGTTATGCCCAATAAATTCGCGAAATTCAGGATCCATGCCCTGTCCTTTTTTATGACCAGGAATATGGAATTGGATTGGATTTCGCTTACTGTGCTCAACTAAAGCGGTAAACAATGGTGTTTCGTATTGGGACAATCTATACACCCCTTCTTTTTTGTAATATTTATTAGAATTTGTTTTATATGATTTCATCTCATTCTAAAAGGAAAGTAAGGTAATTAACTTTTAAAACGAGACTTGTTTTCCTGCCATTCACAAAATCCTTTTGGATGGTAGTCACACTTTATTTTCTATAAAACAAAAGCATTATATCACCAATAATTATAGATGTATATAAAAAAATATTTTTATGGTGAGTATGTGTAATAGTTATTTCCAAGTCAACTCATAGAGGAAGACAATTCCATTAAAATGAATAAATAGTGTATAATGCAGAGTGGCTATAATGAAGAATAAAAAATTTTCTTTAAGATAGCATAATGAAACACGTAGAAATGATAAATGAGGTGCAAAATGGAATATCAATATCCGTTAGATTACGATTGGTCAAATGAAGAAATGGTTGCCATTGTGAAGTTTTATGAAGCAATTGAGAAGGCATATGAAAAAGGAATTAGAAGAGAAGAATTAATGGGATTATATCGTCGTTTTAAAGAGATTGTTCCATCAAAAGCAGAAGAAAAGAAAATTGATAAAGAGTTTCAAGAAGTAAGTGGATATTCTATATATCGTACTATTCAAAGGGCGAAAGAAGTCGAAGAACAAAAGCTTGTAAAAATGTAAAAATATTTTGAAAAATAAAAACTGAAGTGATATAATGTGATAACAACTAAAAACGGACAATATAAATTGTCCGTTTTCTACTATCGATTACAAAGTGCATATAAAGGAAGGAGTGATTGCATCGTAGATTCAATCTTAGCAAGGAATTGTTCGTTGGTCATTGCTGAAAACTCCTCTGGTGATATATGAATACCAACTAATAGTTCTGCTTTTTTCACAGTAGCTAAACGTTCAATCATCTTTTGTAAGTCTTCTGTTTCAAGCGTTTTATGCAATTTTACACTTGGTTTAGTATGGTCAATGGACCAAACGAAGTCATTTGGAATATTTGTTTTTAAATCATTTAAATGTTCTAAGAAGGCGTGAGCCGTCTCCACTTTTTGTGGACACTCATAGATTAAACCAAAGTATATGAAGGCGTGAGTACCCCATAAACCAATTTGAAAATGTGGTAGCATTTTATATCCTCGTTTATTTGTTGAAAAAGCAACCCAAGTATCGTTTGGTGGATTGACTTTGCGGCGTGCATGTTTTGCGACATGATAAAAAAAGTTCTCATCAGTTTGTTTGGATAAATACTCTGAAAACTGTTCCCCTAAAGCTTCTAGCTTAGGATGAATGTTCGTTTTAATTGCAATCATTCGTTCTTCGAGACCATCAACTGTAAAGACATCAAAATCAGTTGATTTGAATGTTTGTAGTGTCATGATTGTTCCTCCAACTCCTATTTTGTTTTTATTTTAGCATAGCTTGTACTATTCATAAAAAAAACAGCACAAAAAAATTTAAATAAAAAAATATAATTTTGTTGCATAGATGATTTATCCAACATAGTATAGTATAAAACAAAAAATCAGAAAATTGAATTAATTCTAGTCCGAGGGCAGACGAATATTGGGAGGAGGCAAATAATATGAGACAGGTGATTAATGCGTTAAAGAGAACAGATGCTGAAAAGAGAATACCGGTGCTACGTTTGGAGCTAGATTATGAATTAGCAACTTTATATGATGCAATGATGGAGGATGACAAACAGAAAAAAGAAGAGTGCGTACAAAAATTAGAAGTGTTGAGACTTGAAATGATTCGTTTAGAAGCGTAATAATAGTATATGTATAAAAAATTAGTTGGTGCGAACCTTATAAAGGGTTCGTTTTTTCTGTGAACAGTATAGATCGGAGTGTTTAAACATGCAAGAGGTATGGAAAGATATCGATGCACACGCCAAACGGTGGATTCGAGATGCAGGAGAGCGCTTAATGGCATCACTGAAACAAGCACTTATTATAGAAACGAAATCAAATGCAGCTGATTTAGTAACAAACATGGACCGGGAAATAGAACAGTATTTAATTGGGAAAATTAAAGAAACATTCCCAACCCATAATATTTTAGGAGAAGAAGGCTATGGAGATGAGATAACTTCTTCTGACGGGGTTGTTTGGTTAATTGATCCAATTGATGGTACAATGAATTTTGTACATCAAAAAAGAAATTTCGCAATTTCAATTGGAATTTATGAGAACGGTATCGGAAAAATTGGTCTTATTTATGATCCTGTTCATGATGAATTATATCATGCGGTAAAGGGAGTTGGAGCGTTTTGTAATGATACGCCAATTCCTCTATTGGAAAAAGGAACAGTAGAGAATGGTATTATAGCTTTAAATGCGATATGGCTTACCGACAATCCATTGCTTAATATGGAAAGTATGATGGCACTTGTTAAGAAAGCAAGGGGTACGAGATCATATGGCTGTGCAGCATTAGAAATGGTATACGTTGCAACGGGAAGAATAGATGCATATGTAACGCCGAGATTATCACCATGGGATTTTGGTGGGGGGCAGATCATAGTTGAGGAAGTTGGAGGAAAGGTGACAACATTCTCCGGAGCTCCGCTGTCTATTATAGAGAAAAGCAGTGTATTAGTTGCAAAACCGGGAGTATATGAGGAAGTATTATCATTTATATCGCAGTAACAAAAAAAGTAAGAGGCTATATACAAGCTTCTTACTTTTTAACATTATTGCGATTTACGCATTTTTCTTTTTGTTACAAAACCATATCCAACTGTAACAAATGTGCCGATAATGCAAATAATAATACCAATGGGACTATTTTCAGCAACCATAATGCCGATACCGATTAAGAAAATAACACCGATAATTGCAGTTAATAAAAAGCGATATTGAATGTGTTCCATTTCTTCACCCTCCAATCTCATTTTACTTTCACAAAAGTAAGAATACAACTATATTTTCATTCTTGATTTTATTTTGATTGCCATTGTATCCCCTTCGCTCTTATAATAGAGAAGGATTAAAAAGACATTAGGAGTTGGACATGTTGAAAAAACGACAAGATTTACGAAATATAGCAATTATTGCCCACGTTGACCATGGTAAAACAACACTTGTTGACCAGTTATTACGTCAAGCGGGGACGTTCCGTGCGAATGAACATATTGAAGAACGCGCAATGGACTCAAATGATCTAGAAAGAGAACGCGGTATTACAATTTTAGCGAAAAATACTGCGATTCACTATGAAGATAAAAGAATTAACATTTTAGATACACCTGGTCATGCGGACTTCGGTGGAGAAGTAGAACGTATCATGAAAATGGTTGATGGTGTTCTACTTGTTGTTGATGCATATGAAGGTTGTATGCCACAAACACGATTTGTTTTAAAGAAAGCTCTTGAGCAAAACTTAACACCAATCGTAGTTGTAAACAAAATTGACCGTGACTTTGCTCGCCCTGACGAAGTAGTTGATGAAGTTGTTGACTTATTCATCGAGCTTGGTGCAAACGAAGATCAATTAGAGTTCCCAGTTGTATTTGCATCAGCAATGAACGGAACAGCAAGCTTAGATTCAAATCCAGCAAATCAAGAAGAGAATATGAAATCATTGTTTGACACAATTATTGAACATATTCCAGCACCAGTGGATAACAGTGAAGAGCCACTTCAATTCCAAGTAGCACTTCTTGATTACAATGACTACGTTGGTCGTATCGGAGTTGGACGCGTATTCCGCGGTACTATGAAAGTAGGACAACAAGTTGCATTAATGAAGGTTGACGGAAGTGTAAAACAATTCCGTGTAACGAAATTATTTGGTTACATTGGATTAAAACGTCAAGAAATTGAAGAAGCAAAAGCTGGAGATTTAGTAGCTGTTTCAGGTATGGAAGACATTAACGTTGGTGAAACAGTATGCCCAGTTGAGCATGAAGAGGCTTTACCATTATTACGTATTGATGAGCCAACACTACAAATGACATTCCTTGTAAATAACAGCCCATTTGCAGGTCGTGAAGGTAAATACATTACATCTCGTAAAATTGAAGAGCGTCTTCGTTCACAATTAGAAACAGATGTAAGTTTACGTGTAGATAATACAGATTCTCCTGATGCGTGGATCGTATCTGGACGTGGTGAGTTACATTTATCTATCCTAATTGAAAACATGCGTCGTGAAGGTTATGAACTACAAGTATCTAAACCTGAAGTAATTATTAAAGATGTTGATGGCGTAAGATGTGAGCCTGTAGAGCGCGTACAAATCGATGTGCCTGAAGAATACACTGGTTCTATTATGGAATCAATGGGTGCACGTAAAGGTGAAATGTTAGATATGGTGAATAACGGAAACGGTCAAGTTCGCCTTACTTTCATGGTTCCAGCACGTGGTTTAATTGGTTACACAACAGAATTCTTAACATTAACTCGTGGTTACGGTATTTTAAACCATACATTCGATTGCTACCAACCAGTACACGCTGGACAAGTAGGTGGACGTCGTCAAGGTGTTCTAGTTTCACTTGAAACAGGAAAAGCATCACAATACGGTATTATGCAAGTTGAAGATCGCGGTGTAATCTTCGTTGAACCAGGTACAGAAGTATATGCTGGTATGATTGTTGGAGAACATACACGTGAAAATGATTTAACAGTTAACGTTGTAAAAATGAAACAACAAACTAACATTCGTTCTGCAACGAAAGACCAAACTTCAACAATGAAAAAACCACGCTTAATGACTTTAGAAGAGTCATTAGAGTACTTAAACGATGACGAGTTCTGTGAAGTGACTCCGGAATCAATCCGTCTACGTAAAAAGATTCTTGATAAGAGCGAGCGCGAAAGAGCTGCTAAGAAAAAGAAATCTGTAGAAGCGTAAAAACAAAAAAACAACTACCTTTCCAAAAGGTAGTTGTTTTTTTGTTTTATTTATTTTTAGAATATTTATTCTTTTTTGTGGACAGTATTTTTTTTGCGAGTTACTCTTGTATTAAGTGTATAAAGAAAACTTGTTTTTATAGCTAGGGGGGAAGAGTGTGTTAGAAAGGATGTCTTTTTTTGCTAAATTATGTAAGGTGGATGAAAATCCAGAATTAGGAATGTGGTTACTTTATGGAACGATTATTATATTAAGTGCTCTCGTTTATAATTTAGGATTTGCTAGAAAATTATCTGTACTAAAAAATATCGTGATATATATTTCTTTAGCAATTGGATGTACAGTGTTAACCTTTTTTGCTGTATTTTTACCTGTTGGGGAGGGGCTTGTTGTAGCAGCAATTGTACTAGGAATTTATAGATTGCGCTTACGTCAAGCAAAACAAGAAAAAGTAGGATGAGGGGGAATTAATGACATGCGTTCAGTACAAGATGCACTATATAATTGGTTAACGATTAAAACAGTTGCGGAAGCACGCCCCGATGATAGTGCTGCGAAAGAAACGTATTTGTTATTTCAAAATATGATATATGAAGAACATAAATTAAGAGATGTGGAAGTTAAAAAGAATGAGGAAATGTATTTGATTACATATGAAATTGATGGGGAAAGAAAATCTGTGAGATTTCCATTAGAAGCTATTGATTGTTTTTTGGATCAGATGAATCGTGAACCTGAAAAATATAAATAAGTCCTTATCGATATGATTAAGGACTTATTTATATTTTACCAATCGTCTTCAACTTTTTTATCACGGTATAATCGGAAATTACCACTTGCATGACGTTCCATCGTACGCTCTGCAATTCGTTCCGAACATTCCATGCACATATATGTATGAATAGGGCGATTACGCAGTTTTTTTGCCGTAGGATTTTCGTCATCTAACATATCTTTTTTATCACAGATCATACATTTGACTCTCATTTCGTCACCTCAATACGAATTCTATCGGTATAAGTATATCATGGAAGTATGATGTTTTTGAATAATAGGAGGAAAAAATAATATTTTCGCAATTCGAAAAATAAGTTATGATAAGGATATATTAAGTATATTTGGAGGTGGAAATATGGCGAATGTAGTAGAGCCTACATTAACAGATGATTTAGTACAAACGTTCCGTAAAGAATGTATTGTTATGGTAGCAACAACAGATTTCGAAAAACAAGTTCCTAACGTAAGTGCTATTTCTTGGGTGTATGCAGTGAGTGAAACTAGTATTCGATTTGCGGTAGATCAACGTTCACGTATTGTGGAAAATATAAGGCGCAATCCGGGAGTGGTATTGACTATAATGGCGAATGGATCCGTATTTTCCATAAGTGGTGCAGGTGAAATTTTGACAGATAGAATGGAAGGCATTCCTCTAAAATTAGCTGTAATAGAAGTAAGTGTGCAAGAAGTACGTGATGTTATGTTTTATGGAGCAAAACTTGCAATTGAACCAAAATATGAAAAAACATACGATCTTCGGGCAGCAAAAAAACTGGATAACCAAGTGTTGGTAGGGATAAAAGAATTATAAGTGAGATGAATAAGAAAATTGTTCATTAACTTTTGGAATCAGTTATTGTGATTTAACGTTAATAATTAAAATTAAAAGTAATATATTGAATAGAAATGAATAAAAAATAAAGAAAAGGTTTAATTGCTATAATTTTCGATTCTACCTCGTTTATACGGTACATATAATTATAACAATGGTTCGTCCATATTTTATGGATGAAACCCTTGTTCTACAAATTTAAAAGTGGAGTCAGGGGGTAACAGGTTGGATAAAATTTATGTGTTAGATACGAATGTACTTTTGCAGGATCCTTTATCTATTTTTTCATTTGAAACCAATGAAGTAGTGATTCCGGCAGTTGTATTAGAAGAGGTTGATTCGAAGAAACGTTATATGGACGAAGTAGGACGAAATGCTCGTTATGTATCTAAGTTAATAGATAAATTTCGTGAAATAGGAAAGCTGCATGAAAGTATTCCGCTAGAAAACGGCGGTACATTTCGTATTGAATTAAATCATCGTTCATTTGTTCAACTACAAGATATTTTTGTAGAAAAAACAAATGATAATCGAATTTTAGCAGTAGCGAAAAATCTATCTTTAGAAGAACAAGAAAAAGAGGACGGGAAGTCTGTTATTTTAGTAAGTAAAGACGTGCTCGTAAGGGTAAAAGCTGATGCAATTGGATTGAAGGCTGAAGATTATTTAAGTGATCGCGTAATTGAAGTAGATAATATATATTCAGGTTTTTTAGAAGGGTATATATCAAAAGAACAATTGGATTATTTTTATGAAAAAGGTGAATTACCTTTATCTGAAATTGCAAATCATCCTTTTTATCCAAATCAGTTTGTGGTAATGAAGGATGCACTTGGGGGTTCTAGTTCTGCACTTGGCATTGTAGATCACTTAGGTAAGAAGGTGAAGAAACTTATTTTTCACAATGAGCAAGTGTGGGGGATACGACCACGAAACGTGCAGCAAATAATGGGATTAGAATTGTTGCTTCGCGAAGATATTCCGCTTGTAACGTTAACGGGGAAAGCTGGTACAGGAAAAACGTTACTTGCGTTAGCTTCGGGATTAATGCAAACGGAAGATTTAGGGTTATATAAAAAATTACTTGTTGCAAGACCAATTGTTCCAGTCGGAAAAGATATCGGTTATTTACCAGGAGAAAAAGAAGAAAAGTTAAGACCATGGATGCAGCCGATTTTTGATAATCTAGAGTATTTATTTAATACGAAAAAGCCAGGGGAATTAGATGCTATTTTAGCTGGAATGGGTTCGATTGAAGTAGAGGCTCTTACTTATATACGTGGCAGAAGTATTCCAGACCAATTCATTATTATTGATGAGGCACAAAATTTAACGAAGCATGAAGTGAAGACGATATTAACGAGAGTAGGAGAGAAAAGTAAGATTGTATTAATGGGAGATCCTCAGCAAATCGATCATCCATATTTAGATGAATATAATAACGGTTTAACATACGTTGTCGAGAAATTTAAAGAGCAACGTATTAGTGGTCATGTAAAGTTTGTTAAAGGGGAGCGCTCGAATTTAGCTCAACTAGCAGCGGATTTATTGTAAAAAGGAGTGAGCTTCAGCTCACTCCTTTTTTTCTTTCAAGTATACTCGTTAAATAATTGTGAATTTACGGATGTTACGGATTGGATTTTGTCTATTAGATCCATCATTGAAATATAGATGTACAGGTCCGTCCTCTTTTAATGGTTTTCCTTCTTTTGAAAAACCAAGAATGGCCTTGTTGACCGTTTCTAATGGAAGTGTAATGATAGTATCTACTGTTTCAATTTCAACTTGCATAGCGTCCTCTAAAATTTCGGCGTTAGCAAGAAATGGATGAAATGGTATACCAAATGTCCCAGTAATCAGCTGTTCTTTTTTATATTTCTTTACACTTTGTTGTATTGGCGGGAAGGCAGCACCATCACGGATTTCACGATCCCAATGTTCTGAAGTGTTCTTTAAGTAAGCTTCTAGTTCAGACGTGTTTTCTCTAGTTTCATCAAAGTAAGTTGTCAAATCTACTTTTCGATCGTCAAAAATCCAAACAGTTGGATCAATAGTGATTGGAAAACGTACTTTTCCATTAATAAATAAAATTTCGCTCATTGTTGTTCCCCCATTTGTGTTATACTCCCACTTTTCAGTATAATAGTATTAGACACTGTTGTCACAAAAAATGTTTCTATTGCAATTTATTAAAACAATCGCTAATATTAATAGATATGAGAGAGTAGGACGGAAACGGAGGGAATCAATTTGGCGTCTGAGACAGTATCAAATCATCAGGAAAAGGCACTAGCCCTTCTACAAGCGGATGCAGAGAAGATTTTAAGACTTATTAAGGTGCAAATGGACCATCTTACAATGCCGCAATGTCCATTATATGAAGAAGTTTTAGACACACAAATGTTTGGACTATCCCGCGAGGTCGATTTTGCGGTTCGCCTTGGTCTTATTGCAGAAGAGCAAGGGAAAGCAATGTTAGGAGAGCTCGAACGTGAGTTATCTGCACTTCATGAAGCATTTACAAACAAACAACAATAACGGGTTCAAATATGGGGGCTCAAACTAAAACAGTTTGAGCTTTTTATTTGTATAATAAAGCAGGAAGAACGTATATACATATGGAATACAACAATAATTAATTTGAAACAGAGAGAGGAAATGAAATGAAAAGAATATGGAAATCAATGGATTATTCATTATTACTTCCTCTTGTTATTTTATGTGTGCTGGGAGTCATAATGGTATATAGTTCTAGTTCCATTGTTGCGATTTCGCGGTTTGATAAACCAGCAAATTTCTTTTTTAAAAGACAATTACTTACTTTAGCTGCTGGGACAATGGTATTAATAATTATGGCTATTATCCCATATAAAGTGTGGAGAAAACGAATTTTCTTATTGGGGAGTTACGGTGCTAGTGTTGCCTTATTAGCGGCAGCAGCCTTTTTCACTAAGAAAGTAAATGGTGCAAATGGATGGATATTTGGAATACAGCCTGCGGAATTTGTAAAGATAACAGTTATTCTCGTATTGGCTCATTTTTTTGCGAAAAGGCAAGAAACAAATACGTCCGTTTTCAAAGGATCGGGACCGGTACTTTTAGGTATTGGTTTAATCATGTTTTTAATTTTAAAGCAAAATGACTTAGGTACCGATATGTTAATTGCGGGAACGGTAGGAATCATGTTTCTTTGTTCAGGAGTTAGTGTTAATTTATGGATAAAAAGATTCTTATTAACGTCTGTAGTATGGGTCCCAATATTGTATTTTATTGGGAATTATAAATTGAGTTCATACCAAAAAGCGCGATTTTCAGTTTTTCTGGATCCGTTTAACGATCCTCAAAATGATGGATTCCAATTGGTAAATTCATTTATTGGAATTGCTTCAGGTGGGTTAAATGGTAGGGGGTTAGGGAATAGTGTGCAAAAGTATGGATACTTACCAGAGCCCCAAACGGATTTTATTATGGCGATTATATCTGAAGAACTAGGCTTTATAGGTGTAGCTATCATTTTAATCTGTTTATTGTTAATTATCATTCGCTCATTTAGAGTGGCGCAAAAGTGTACAGATCCATTTGGAAGTTTAATAGCCATCGGAATTGCAAGTTTGTTTGGAGTTCAAACGTTTATCAATGTCGGTGGTATGTCTGGATTAATACCGCTTACTGGGGTACCGTTACCTTTTGTTAGTTACGGCGGAAGTTCCTTGTTAGCTAATCTACTTGCGATGGGGATATTATTGAATATTGCTAGTCATGTGAAAAGACAAGAAAAACAACAAAATGAGTTAGTTAAAGAAAGAGAACAAGGTGGACCGCATCTTGTAGTTGTAAAATAAAAACACATTGTGCTGTAGAGCACAATGTGTTTTTTTATTTAAAGTAATTTCAAATGTGATATATTAATTGTTTTTATATCCGAAAAATATATCACATTAAAACAAATGTGATATACAATTAGGTTGTTCGAAAAGGAAGAGGTATGCTATACTATTTTTGTGAAACAAATTGCACAGAAAACTTATCATTTGTTAAAAAATAAGGTATGATGGATAAAAATAAAGTGAAACTTTCTAAGTATAATATAATGTGGAAAGTGAAGAACTTCACGCTTTTTATGGTGTGTATATATTTTATCTCTAAAGTGGTAGGAAAGTAGAGGGGGAAAATCATGACAAAGCTGCAACGTATTCAAAAAGTATTGGTAGCTAACCGTGGAGAGATTGCAATTCGTGTGTTTCGAGCTTGTTCGGAACTTGGATTAAAAACAGTTGCAATCTATTCTAAAGAGGATAGCGGTTCTTATCATCGCTATAAAGCCGATGAGTCCTATTTAGTTGGGGAAGGGAAAAAGCCAATTGATGCTTATCTAGATATTGAGGGCATTATTGAGATTGCGAAAAGCAATCATGTAGATGCAATCCACCCTGGATATGGTTTCTTGTCAGAAAATATCCAATTTGCAAAACGTTGTGAAGAAGAAGGAATTATCTTTATTGGTCCGAAAAGTGAGCATTTAGATATGTTTGGAGATAAAGTGAAAGCAAGAACACAAGCGCAGCTAGCACAAATTCCGGTTATTCCTGGTAGTGATGGCCCAATAGATTCAATAGAAGAAGTCGAAGAGTTTGCTGAAAAGTATGATTACCCGATTATTATTAAAGCGTCCCTTGGTGGTGGCGGTCGAGGTATGCGTATAGTACGAGCTAGTGAAGAATTAAGAGAATCGTATAATCGCGCGAAATCAGAAGCAAAAGCAGCCTTTGGTAATGATGAAGTATACGTTGAAAAATTCGTTGAAAAACCTAAACATATAGAAGTACAAATTTTAGCAGATGAAGAAGGCAATGTTGTTCACTTATTCGAGCGTGACTGTTCTGTGCAACGTCGCCATCAAAAAGTTGTCGAAATCGCACCAAGCGTTTCGCTTTCAGATGATTTGCGTCAACGTATTTGTGAAGCTGCTGTGAAGTTAACGAAAAATGTAAACTATTTAAACGCAGGAACGGTAGAATTTCTTGTAAAAGGTGATGAGTTTTACTTCATAGAAGTAAACCCACGTGTTCAAGTTGAACATACGATTACAGAGATGATTACAGGAGTGGATATCGTTCAATCGCAAATTTTAATAGCTGATGGACATGCATTACATAGTAAAATGGTAGGTGTTCCGAAGCAAGAAGAAGTGGTTGTGCACGGATTTGCAATCCAATCTCGTGTAACGACTGAGGACCCACTAAATAATTTTATGCCGGATACAGGAAAAATTATGGCGTACCGATCAGGCGGTGGCTTTGGTGTTCGTCTTGATACAGGTAATAGTTTCCAAGGTGCAGTTATTACACCGTACTACGATTCTTTACTTGTAAAAGTTACGACTTGGGCTCTTACTTTTGAACAAGCTGCTGCAAAAATGGAACGTAACTTAAAAGAATTCCGTATTCGTGGTATTAAAACAAATATTCCATTCCTAGAGAATGTAGTAAAACATAAAAACTTCTTATCAGGAGAATATGATACGTCGTTTATTGACGCGTCACCTGAACTGTTCTTATTCCCGAAACGTAAAGACCGCGGAACGAAAATGTTAAATTACATTGGTTCAGTAACAGTAAATGGTTTCCCGGGAGTAGGGAAAAAAGAGAAACCAATTTTCCCGGATGCTCGTATACCAAATGTAGTACACTCAGAGCCGATACAAAATGGAACAAAACAAATTTTGGATGAGCGGGGAGCGGATGGATTAGTAAAGTGGGTTCAAGATCAAAAACGTGTACTTTTAACTGATACAACATTCCGTGATGCGCATCAGTCACTACTTGCAACTCGTATTCGTACAAAAGATTTACATCAAATTGCAGAGCCGACAGCGAGAATGTTACCGAACTTATTCTCAGCGGAAATGTGGGGCGGTGCAACGTTCGATGTTGCGTATCGTTTCTTAAAAGAAGATCCATGGGAACGATTACTAGATCTTCGTGAAAAAATGCCGAATGTTTTATTCCAAATGTTACTTCGCTCTTCAAACGCAGTTGGTTACAAAAACTATCCAGATAATTTAATTCAAAAATTTGTGGAATGTTCTGCTCAAGCTGGCATTGATGTATTCCGAATTTTTGATAGCTTAAACTGGGTAGAAGGTATGAGAGTTGCGATTGATGCTGTACGAGATACTGGCAAAATTGCAGAAGCGACAATGTGTTATACAGGAGATATTCATGATCCGTTACGTAGTAAATATGATTTGAATTATTATAAAAACTTGGCGAAAGAATTAGAAGCATCAGGTGCTCATATATTAGGTATTAAAGATATGGCAGGTTTATTAAAACCTAATGCTGCATACGATTTAGTTTCTGCATTAAAAGAGACAGTATCGATTCCGATTCACTTGCACACACATGATACGAGCGGAAACGGTATATTAACGTATACGAAGGCAATTGAAGCGGGTGTTGATATTGTCGATGTAGCGGTGAGTTCAATGGCAGGTCAAACGTCACAACCAAGTGCGAACACACTATACTACGCATTAGGCGGAAATGAAAGACAACCAGATGTTAATATAGATTCATTAGAAAAACTATCTCATTACTGGGAAGATGTACGCAAATACTATGCACCGTTTGAAAGTGGTATGAATGCACCTCACACAGAGGTATATATGCACGAAATGCCGGGTGGGCAGTATAGTAATCTTCAGCAACAAGCAAAGGCGGTTGGTTTAGGAGATCGCTTCGATGAAGTGAAAGTAATGTACCGTCGTGTGAATGACATGTTTGGAGACATTGTAAAAGTAACGCCATCTTCAAAAGTTGTTGGTGATATGGCATTATTTATGGTTCAAAACCATTTGACAGAACAAGATATTTTAGAGCGTGGACATGTTTTGGATTTCCCAGGATCTGTTGTTGAAATGTTCTCTGGTGATTTAGGTCAACCGTACGGTGGTTTTCCGAAAGAATTACAAAAGATTATTTTAAAAGGGAAAGAGCCGTTAACAGTAAGACCGGGTGAATTGTTAGAGCCAGTAGATTTTGATGCTTTAAAAGAAGAGTTATTCCATAAACTTGGACGCGAAGTAACGATTTTCGATGTAGTTGCGTACGCGTTATATCCGAAAGTATTTATGGACTACGAAAAAGTTGCTGAGATGTATGGTAATGTATCTGTGCTTGATACACCGACATTCTTCTATGGTATGAGACTTGGTGAAGAAATTGATGTGGAAATTGAGCAAGGTAAAACATTGATGGTTAAACTAGTATCAATTGGAGAACCTCAGCCGGATGGAAATCGTATTCTTTACTTAGAATTTAACGGACAACCACGTGAGATTGTTGTGAAAGACGAAAGTGTGAAAGCAACAGTTGCACAACGTGTGAAAGGAAACCGTGAAAATCCAAACCATATTAGCGCAACGATGCCAGGAACGGTTATTAAAGTAGTTGTAAAAGAAGGCGATGAAGTGAAAAAAGGCGATTCTATGGCAATTACAGAAGCGATGAAAATGGAAACGACAGTTCAAGCGCCGTTCAATGGTAAAGTGAAGAAAGTATATGTTAACGATGGTGATGCAATTCAAACGGGTGATTTACTTATTGAATTAGATCACTAAAATAAGGAAAGAGCTGTGTAAATACAGCTCTTTTTTTATTGCAAAAAATCCCTTGCTGATTCGGCAAGGGATTTTAGGTTTAAATTATTTTGTTTGTTTAGAAGTTGATTCGGATTCTTTTGCGTTCACTTTACTTCTTGTTCCTAACATAACTAAATAGCATAATACAGCAAACAAGCAAGAAATGAATAGGGAATGTAATAATGCCATTGCTAAACTAGCATTTGTATATACAACTAAAATCCCAACAATAGCTTGAAGTGTTACAAGAATAAAGGAAATAATCCATCCCCAGTATACTACGCTTTGTTGCTTATATTGACGAATAGCAATAATCATTGCGTATAGTATCCAAAGGAATATTAATATCGCTGCAGCTCTATGCCCCATTTGAACCCACTCATGTAATTGAGTCGGCCATGGTCTATTTTTACTACATAAAGGAAAGTCTGGACAGGCTAAGCTAGCTCGTTCGTGACGTACTAAAGCCCCTGTGTAGACGACGATATAACTGTAAATTGTTACACCATAAATGTGAAATTTCATTTTTTTATCCATAATAAGTGAACGTGCATCAAATTTCTGATCAATTTCAAAAATAAGACACGTTAACAAAATAACAGAAGCGAATGAAATTAAGGAAATACCAAAATGGATAGCAAGTACAGCTGGCATTTGACCCCAAACAACGGCTGCCGCTCCCATTAATGCTTGTGCAACTAAAAATACGAAGGATAAAATTGCTAACGTTTTTGTTTCGCGCACATGTTTATAATACTTCCAGGATAAAATACAAAGGAGAGTGACAAGTATTCCTGCTGATCCTGATGTAAGGCGGTGACTTAGTTCAATAATAGTTTCCATCGATAAATTAGATGGAACTAACTCACCATTACAAAGCGGCCATGATTTACCGCAGCCTTGGCCAGAACCTGTTTTTGTAACTAAAGCGCCTCCTAATAATACTACTAATAAATCAAGACTTGTAATGACTGCTAACCATTTAATAAAGCGTTGCAATCTCTTTCACCATCTTTCTGCTATGAAGTTATTGCGAAATATTTTCATTCCATTATGTATAGAATAAAACGCGCTAGTTCCTATGATATATAAAAAATAATAAAATAGCAAAGAAATGGAGGGGGAAGACAAAGGGGAGAAAAAGGGTGTGAAAATAGAATTTATAAGGGAATTTTTAGGAGGAAAATAGGCTATTTTGAAAAGAAATGGGGAGAATACGTGTTAAATATGACAAAATAGTTTATTATAGAAAGTAACATCATGTTATGATAAGGATAAGTAAGAAGTAAGCTTTTTTATATTCGACACAAAAAGTTCATGTTTTCTTCACAAAATGTTCGGGAAATATGATTTAATATATTGGAGTATGGGCGTAGATTAGTAGTAGAATGGGTTAACAATATTTCTACTGTAATAATATTGCTATATAGAAGCGAATTATTTCATTCGAAATAGGCGCAAAAAGAAAGATGAAAGTTTTAAGAGGGGGTTAAAGTGATGAACCATGCAACAAGTGAGCTGCATGATGAGTCAGCTGTAACAAGTGTACCCGAAACAACTCGGTTACAAGATTTATCAGCGCTCGTTAAAATGGGGATTGTAAACTCAAATACACTTACTGTATTTACAGGATTTTGGTTGGCGTTACACTTTAATGGATTAAGTGTGATGGACAATCTGGATAAGCTATTTTTTACAATCGTTGGTTCCGGATTAATTATGGCAGGGGTATGTTGTTTAAATAACTACATTGATCGAGACATCGATCCGTTAATGGAAAGAACAAAAACCCGTCCAACGGTTACAGGAAAGTATAAACCAGGTTTTGCACTTACATTTGGACTAGTTATATTACTACTTGGATTTGTATTCTTATTATTAACAACACCGATGGCAGTATTAATGGGATTTATTGGTGCCTTCACATATGTTGTTTTATATACTTTATGGACAAAGAGAAAGTATACGCTAAATACTGTTGTAGGTAGTATTTCTGGAGCAGTTCCACCTTTAATTGGATGGGCAGCAATTGATCCATCTTTAGGCCATCCAATTGCTTGGATGTTATTTTTAATTATGTTTATTTGGCAAATCCCACATTTCCTTGCGTTAGCGATGAAACGTGTTGATGAATATCGAAATGCAGGAATTCCAATGCTTCCTGTAGTTCATGGATTTGAAATTACGAAACGCCAAATTATGATTTGGACAGTATGTTTATTACCACTACCATTTTATATGAGTGGACTTGGGATAACATTTATGGTACTTGCAACATTGCTTAACATCGGATGGATCGTTTTAGGATTTTATGGCTTCCGTAAGAAGGATGACATCAAATGGTCCGTACAAATGTTTGTTTATTCCCTAAATTATTTAACAATCTTATTTGTATCAATGATTGTAGTTACATTCTTCTAAGACAACGACATAATTGGATTTCTTTACGTTGAGATTTACTTTACTTAACTATAAAGTACAATCTAATTCACAAGGAAAGTGGGGGTTGTTTGTATGAAGAAACAGTGGCGACTGCTTTCGTTCGTTTCACTGCTGGCTTTACTGTTAGGGGGATGCGGTAAAGCCTTTCAATCTACTTTAATTCCGCAAGGAGAAGTAGCAAAAATGCAATATGATCTGCTCTTACTAGCGAGTGCGATCATGGTAGGAGTAGTACTAGTAGTTACTATTATTTTCTTGTATGTAATTGTGCGTTTCCGACAAAAGAAAGGTCAGGAAGATTATATTCCAGAACAAGTTGAAGGGAATCACAAACTAGAAATTATATGGACAGTTATTCCGATTATTCTTTTACTAATCTTAGCTGTTCCGACGGTTACATATACATTCAAACTTGCTGATGTAAGTGCGATGGAGAAAAAGAATATTGATAAAGATACGATCGTTGTTGATGTAACAGCGAATCTTTATTGGTGGGAATTTTCTTATAAATCAGAAAAAATAGTAACTTCGCAAGATTTAGTTATCCCCACAGGTAAGAAAGTGTATTTGAATTTGAAGGGTGCCGATATTAAACATTCATTCTGGGTTCCATCTTTAGCTGGTAAAATGGATACAAATACAGACAATGTAAACAAAATGTGGTTAAAGGCAGATAAATCGGGCACTTATAATGGTTTTTGTACAGAGTTTTGCGGCCCGTCACATTCTTTAATGCAATTTAAAGTGAAAGCTTTAGATGAAAGCGAGTACAAAAAATGGCTTGCTGATATGAAGAAGATTGATGGGAAAAAAGAAGTAGCTTCAACAAAGGCGCAAGAGGGCCAAGAAATATTTAATAAAAGCTGTATTGGTTGTCATGCAGTTGGATCTAATGATAGTAGACCACCTTCCGCTCGTATCGCACCAAACTTAGCAAACTTTGCTGATCGTGATACGGTTGCTGGTATTGCCGAAAATAATGAAGAAAACTTAAAAAAATGGCTGAAAGATCCTGAAAATATGAAGCCAGGAAATAAAATGACTGGTAAATATGGCAACTTAACGGATGATCAAATTGATGCATTAAATGCATACTTACAAACGTTAAAGATTGAAAAGTAAAGAGGGATTATTCGCGAAGGGGAGGTTGAAAACGTGAGCTCTGTAGCAAAAAAACAGGGGATGGGTGCTGTCATATGGGATTATTTAACGACAGTAGACCATAAAAAGATTGCCATTCTCTATTTAATTGCAGGTGGATTGTTTTTTATAATAGGCGGAATAGAAGCACTATTTATTCGCCTTCAATTAGCGATTCCTAACAACGCTTTTCTTGTTGGGGATGCTTATAATCAAGTATTAACGATGCACGGTACAACAATGATTTTCCTCGCAGCTATGCCACTCGTGTTTGCATTTATGAACGCCGCCGTGCCACTTCAAATTGGTGCGCGTGATGTAGCGTTCCCGTTTTTGAATTCACTCGGATTTTGGTTATTTTTCTTTGGTGGAGTATTTTTAAATTTAAGTTGGTTTTTAGGTGGAGCACCTGATGCAGGATGGACATCTTATGCATCATTAGCTTTAGCTTCTAAAGGCCATGGTGTTGATTTTTATGTACTCGGCTTGCAAATTTCAGGTATTGGTACATTAATTGGAGGTATTAACTTCCTTGTTACAATCATTAATATGCGTGCGCCAGGAATGACGTATATGCGTATGCCAATGTTTACATGGACAACGTTTGTAACATCTTCACTTATATTATTTGCTTTTCCGCCGTTAACTGTAGGATTAGGACTTTTAATGTTAGATCGTTTATTTGGAACAAGTTTCTTTAATCCAGCATTAGGTGGGAACACAATTATATGGGAGCATTTATTCTGGATTTTCGGTCATCCGGAAGTATACATTCTTATACTCCCAGCTTTCGGAATATTCTCAGAAATCTTCGCGACATTTTCGAAAAAACGATTATTTGGTTATTCATCGATGGTGTTTGCGACAGTATTAATTGGATTTTTAGGATTCATGGTATGGGCGCATCACATGTTTACTGTTGGCCTTGGTCCAGTTGCAAATGCTATTTTCTCAGTTGCGACAATGGCAATTGCGGTTCCGACAGGTATTAAAATATTTAACTGGCTCTTTACAATGTGGGGCGGAAGTATTCGTTTTACAACACCGATGATGTGGGCGGTAGCTTTTATTCCATCATTCGTAATGGGTGGAGTTACAGGCGTTATGCTTGCATCTGCACCAGCTGATTATCAATTTCATGATAACTATTTCGTAGTAGCGCACTTTCATTATGTAATCGTCGGTGGTGTTGTATTTGGTTTACTTGCAGGGGCTCATTATTATTGGCCACTGATGTTTAATAAAATATTAAATGAAACATTAGGTAAGATAACATTTTGGTTATTCTTTATCGGTTTCCATTTAACATTCTTTATTCAGCATTTCCTTGGATTGATTGGAATGCCACGTCGTTACTACACATATCTTGAGGGGCAAGGATTGGAAATGGGGAATATGATTAGTTCTATTGGAGCTGTGTTTATGGCTCTTGGAACGATTGTTCTTCTATTCAATGTAATAAAAACAACTGTATCAAAAGAGAAGGCTGGTCGTGATCCATGGGATGGACGTACACTAGAATGGACAATGCCAGCACCTACACCGGAATATAATTTCAAACAATTACCATTTGTTCGCGGGTTAGATCCGTTTTGGATTGAAAAACGTGAAGGTAATAAAGAGATGACGGCGGCGGAACCAGTTGGTGATATTCATATGCCAAATGCTTCATTTTCACCATTTATCATTTCTCTAGGCTTATTCATAGCGGCATTCGGTGCAATGTATATGCAAGGTGGAAAAGATAAGTTCTGGTTATTAGTAGCAATTATTGGTTTAATCATTACATTTGGCGCAATGTTCCTTCGTTCAGTAGTCGATGATCATGGATATCATATTCATAAGGAAGATTTAGAGGATAAGGGGGGCAAGGCATAATGCATGTAGATGAAAAATTAACGAATGAAACATTTCCAGCAGAGCCTGAAAAAGCAACCCTTGAGGGGAAAAATAAGTTTGTCGGTTTTTGGTTATTTCTTGGAGGCGAAACAGTATTGTTCGCTTCCTTGTTTGGCACATATTTAGCATTAAAAAACTCTACAAATGGTGGACCAACATCTCAAGAGATGTTTCAAATGCCGCTCGTTTTCATTATGACGATGCTTTTATTAACGAGTAGTTTAACGAGTGTATATGCGATGTACCATATGAAAAACTTTAATTTTAAGAAAATGCAACTTTGGCTACTTGTAACAGTGTTGCTTGGCTTAGGGTTTTTGGGATTTGAAATATATGAGTTTTATCATTATACACATGAATTTAAGCATACTATGAGAAGTAGTGCATTTGGCTCTGCATTTTATGCTCTTGTTGGTACACATGGACTTCACGTATTGTTTGGATTGTGTTGGATTTTAACATTAATTTTTAGAAATGCGAAGCGTGGTTTAAATTTATACAACGCACCAAAGTTTTATGTTGCATCAATTTATTGGCACTTTATTGACGTAGTTTGGGTGTTTATTTTCACTGTAGTATATTTAATGGGAATGGTGGGATAAACAATGGCGATAAGACAAACAAATAATCCTAAGGTGGATCTTGTTTATCGGAAGAGAAAAAGTGCAGAGGAGATGAAGCACCAAGTTATTACGTTTGCGCTAATGATTTTCCTGACATTAGTTGCATTTGTAGCGGTAGCATATCCAAAAACTTTTAGTCCAACCTTCTCTGTTCCGTTTATTTTACTATTGGCAGTGGTGCAAGTAATTTTTCAATTGTATTATTTTATGCATATGAGCCATAAAGGGCATGAGGCTGCAAGTTTCTTTCTGTATTCTGGCCTGTTAATAGGATTAATTACAATTTTAGCTTTTATGACAATCGTGTGGATTTGAAAAGTGAAGAATAAGGGGGCTTGTGTTGTCACAGCCCCCTCTTCACATTATGTGGAAGGATAACCATTAGGAAGGTGGGGGTGACAATGAGTAACTTATGGATATTTGGCTTTCAAGCTTTATGGAGTCCATTCTTTTTATTATTTATGCTTTCGATTCTTATTGGATACTTCTTAATTATTGGACCATATAGAACTCGATTTGAAAATGCGACGAAGGTAAGTAAAAAGCAAATTTTTTATTTTACGTCTGGAATTGTTCTTTTGTATTTTGTAAAGGGTGGACCTATTGATTTAATTGGCCATATTATATTTAGTGCACATATGTTTGAAATGGCAGTCATGTATATTGCAGTTCCGCCTTTATTATTACTTGGTATACCAGTTTGGTTATATCGTTATATTACTTCTTTTAAGCTAGTTCAAATTATGTTGAAAATTTTTGCTAAACCGCTTATTGCATTGTTTGTATTTAATGGACTGTTTTCTTTTTATCATTTGCCAGTTGTTTTTGATGCAGTAAAACAAAGCCAAATTGCCCATCCGATTTGCCTCGCTATATTATTTTTTGCGGCAATCATGATGTGGTGGCCGATGTTAAATCCGTTACCAGGATATCAAACGTTAAGTGATATAAAGAAACTTGGTTATATGTTTGCTAACGGTATATTATTAACGCCAGCTTGTGCATTAATAATTTTTGCAACTGCACCGTTATTTGCAACGTATACGGATTCAGCTGCTTGGATGAAAGCGATGGAACTATGCGTACCTGCGGGAACTTTATCAGAATTAAATATAACTGGACCAGAATTTTTGCACTGGATGCCAGTAGTACAAGACCAACAAACGGGCGGTATCATTATGAAAATTGTCCAGGAAATAGTGTACGGTACGATTATCGGCTATGTATTCTTTAAATGGGCGCGTAGAGAACGCGAAAAGGATAAGGAGCAGTTGCAACAATTGCCGCCATATTTACAGACTAAGTAAAAAAGTGTATGGGATTCCATATGCTTTTTCTTTTTTTAGTTTTAGCTTTAGGTATTTATAAAAGATTGAATTTTCAATCTTTTCGTGTTAAGTTAGTGTTGGCGTGTACTAAAAGTGGATATAAAATTTACTACTAGCTTTCATGCGTAATAATTCCATATGTAGTGCAAGTTTTTTAGAGAGTTACAAATTTATATTGTTATCTTTAATAAACACGAACTATTTTAAGGGGGAATTTAAATGGGTAGTAGCGGAAGTATGGTAAAGCCGATTAGTGGTTTTTTAACAGCGTTAATTCAATATCCAGTACCGGTAGTAGAGTCACGTGCAGACATTGATAAACAAATTAAACAAATCATAAAAACAATTCATTCAACTAAATCAGGTTATCCTGGATTAGAATTAATAGTATTTCCCGAATATAGTACACAAGGGCTCAATACAAAAAAATGGACTACAGAAGAGTTTTTATGTACAGTGCCTGGGCCAGAAACAGACTTATTTGCTGAGGCATGTAAAGAATCTGAAGTGTATGGTGTTTTTTCTATAATGGAAAGAAATCCTGATGGTGGAGAACCTTATAATACAGCGATTATTATTGATCCACAGGGTGAAATGATTTTGAAGTATCGTAAGTTAAATCCTTGGGTGCCGGTCGAGCCTTGGAAAGCTGGAGATTTAGGCTTACCTGTTTGTGATGGACCTGGAGGGAGTAAATTAGCTGTTTGTATTTGTCATGATGGCATGTTCCCTGAAGTAGCCCGTGAAGCAGCCTATAAAGGTGCGAATGTCTTGATCCGTATTTCCGGATATAGCACACAAGTTAGTGAACAATGGATGTTAACCAATCGTTCAAATGCATGGCAAAATTTAATGTATACATTGTCAGTGAACTTAGCGGGTTATGATGGTGTATTTTATTACTTTGGTGAAGGACAAGTATGTAATTTTGATGGGACTACTTTAGTGCAGGGGCACCGAAACCCTTGGGAGATTGTTACTGCCGAAGTATATCCAGAGCTAGCAGATCAGGCTAGATTAGGATGGGGGCTCGAAAATAATATATATAATTTAGGCTCAAGGGGATATGTAGCGACTCCTGGTGGAGTGAAAGAGAACCCGTATACGTTTGTAAAAGATTTAGCTGAAGGTAAGTATAAAGTTCCCTGGGAAGATGAGATTAAAGTGAAAGATGGATCCATTTATGGGTATCCAGTTAAAAAGACGATTCATTCTTAAGGAAAATAAATAGAACAAGCGCATCATATTGATGCGCTTGTTCGGTTTACTCAATAATTTGAAATTCTTTTAACTCTTTTTCTACATTTTGTAGGAGTTGTTCGCTTTTTTGGAGTACATTTGTTGGGAAAGTCTCATCATCACCATATTCAACACCGTGAGGATAATAATGTTTTCCTAATAAGGGAGGGAGTAGTTTTACTTCAGCGTGTCTGCTGCCAATGTCGCCTTCAACAGCAACCCCGCGCACTCGTAAGTAATAAATATCCTTTAATATTTCAAATTTATAATCGTATGTAACTCTTTCGTAATCCCACTGTCCAGCTAGTACAAAATGGTTCTTTTCCATAATCTCAGTTAAAAGGGATAAATCAACGACGGCCCCATTAAATTTCGTATTTGTAAATTGCATATAATACCTCCTTTTTTAATGTTACATCATTATTTTTATAATAGTATGAATAATAAGAAAGTGCAATTCATATTGAGAGAAAAGGGATAATCCAGACTTTTTTTGTGAAAATATGATATAGTGAAAAGAGTACGGTACACACAAAAAAGGAAATAAAAGGATTTGTGTATATCTCAATTTTATGTTTTGTGCAGGAGGTATATCGTTTGAAGAAATTATTGCGTATCGTAATGATTACATTTTTAATTTTAGCTGTTGATTTATACGGGAAATTACTCGTTTCACAATATATATTAACCCCATCTCAATCAAAACAAGAAAGTAAAATTGTGAAAAAGAAAAAACAAGTCGATGAGGACTCCTCAGACACTGTTTTAAATATGATTGGTGGAGATTCTGAAAATCTATTGGCAAAGTGGGGAGAACCAGCTCGAATAGAGCCATCTGCTTACGGTTATGAATGGTGGGTGTACAATCAAGATTTAAATCAGTACGTTCAATTTGGAGTTGCTGAACGTAAAATTGTAACAGCGTATGTTGCTGGTGAACAAGTTAAGGTACCGCCTTATTATATAAATGAAAAATATGAAGATGTATACAAAAAGAATCCGCTCTCGCATGAGATTTCATTAAAAAGAGGGAAGAATAGTTATCAATTTGAGTTATCTGATACGGAAGTAATGGAACAGCCGTTAGTACCTGTAGAAGATGGATGGGCACAATTATATTTTGATCATTTCACACATGAACTCGTTGGTGTTCGTTATATGGATGATGAAACGTTATTGCGCCAAAGACCGTATCAGCTTGTTTATTCAGGTGAATTAATAGCAGAACAACCATTAACACCAGAAAAGATGAAACAAGTAGAGAATGGGAATATGCAACAAATTTTTGATTTAACAAATATTATTCGAAGTCGTCATGAACTACCATTGTTAACGTGGGATCAACAAACAGCAGATGTTGCTATTGGACATAGCAAAGATATGAAAGACAATAATTACTTTTCACATGATTCACCTACATTAGGTACGTTAGGAGATCGTTTACAACGAGGACGAGTAGGATTTCAGCTTGCTGGTGAGAATATAGCGGCACAACATAGTGATGGAATTGCGGCGGTACAAGGTTGGTTAAATAGTGAGGGGCATAGAAAAAATTTATTTAATGAACAATTTACCGGATTAGGTGTTGGGGTATATGATAAATTTTATACGCAAAACTTTATTCGAAAATAAAGTGAAACTTTAAGTAGTGTAAAAAAAGGTGCATGAATCGTCTAAAAATAGGCGAACCATGCGCCTTTTTTTTCTTACAATATAAGTAGATATACATGAAGAGGTGAGGATTATGCCAACAACAAAAGGACCGTTACATCCATCGGTTCAACAGTTTAAAGAATTTGTAAACCATCACCCTAAAATGGTTCATGACGTTAGAAGTGGTCAAAAAACTTGGCAGCAATTTTATGAAGAATGGTACTTACTTGGTGAGGAAGATCCAATATGGGCAACTTATAGACCTGATGGAGCGCCTGCCTTTTCTTCAGTAAAAGAAAATAAAAAAGAGAAGGAAAAAGACAATCGAACTGAAGAGGAAAAAACTGCTGATGTGATGGGACAAATGCTTTCTTTTTTTAAAAAGCTAGATGTGGAACAAATGCAGCATCATTTAGCTAATGTGACGAGTGCTATCGGGAGTGTGCAACAAGTTATTCAACAGTTTCAAGGAAGTCGCACGCAACAAGAACAAAGTACTTCCAAAGAAAATAATCCATTTTTCTTTCAAAAGGATTAGGGGGAAAGATGATGAGAGAAGAACTTATGGAGTTTATAAAGGCTGATGAGGACTTATCGCGTTATATTAGGGAGCAGCCATACTGGTATAGGAAGTTAACCCGAAATCCTGAAGAAAAAGAAGCTTTTGAGTTGGCTGCTATGCAACATTTCAAAAAAACGATACCAGATAAAGTAGAAAAATTTCAAAATCAATTGGCGGTTGCTTCGATCATGATTGATATGTTTCAGTATATGAAGCAGCAAAATACGACATAATTGGAAGGGAAAACTATGTCCGTCATGCAGAACTTTTGTTACAATAGAAGCGGATTATTTAAAAAAGGAGTTGCAGCATGACGGAAATTTGTTTAGTACGACATGGACAAACTGATTGGAATTTTCAAGAGATTATTCAGGGGCGTGAAGATATTCCACTTAATGAAGTTGGGAAAAAGCAAGCGAGTCAAAGTGCGGCTGCTTTGCAAGTAGAATCGTGGGATATTATTATAAGTAGTCCGTTAATTAGAGCACAAGAAACGGCTAAGGAAATCGCAGAGGCAGCTGGATTACAATCCATTTTATTAGATGAACGATTTGTTGAACGGAATTTTGGAGAAGCTTCAGGGAAGCCGGTTGCGACTGTTAGAGAGTTAATTGCGGAGGGTAAAGTAGAAGGTATGGAGTTAGATAAAGAAATTGTAGCTCGTTGCTTTGCTGCTTTAGAAGATGTTGCAGTAACTCATTCTGGTAAACGTATTATTATTGTTGCTCATTCACATGCGATAAAAGCTATTTTACATGCAATTGCACCAGATGAAATTACGTTTAAGACCCCGTTAAAAAATGCATGTATTAGTTATGTGAAAGAAAACGGCGGAGAATGGGATGTTCTTAAATATAATATTGCGGAACATATTAATGTATAAGCGTATCTGAGATTGTTTGAAAATAGTTAGAGTCATATCTTTCTTTTAAGTGAGTCACTTCAATTAGTAGTTCTATTCTAAATGTGGTATGATGAATACTCGGAGGTGTCTCTCATGATTGTAGCGACGCTAGAAAGCGTATTAATATTAGATAAGGCAGAGCAGCTTGCAAAAGCGATCATCTGTTCAGATATAGCAGAAGATTATCGTAAGTGTTATAAAGAATTGCATGAGGATGTGGAAGTTCAGACATTAATTCAGCAATTTACAGCGATGAAGGAACGATATGAGGAAGTGCAGCGTTTTGGGAAATACCATCCTGACTATACTATCGTGTCAACAAAAATGAGGGAATTAAAGCGTTCTGTAGACTTGCATGATAAGATTGCAACCTTTAAACGAGCAGAAACTGCTTTACAAAAGTTATTAGATGAAGTTAGTGTAGCAATTGGTTCTGAGGTATCCTCTTCTATTAAAGTTCCAACAGGAAATCCATTTTTCGATGCTGGTGGCTGTGGCGGAGGTTGCGGTACTGGCGGAGGTTGCGGTTGTAAAAAAACGGGGTGATGTACCCCGTTTTTTAGAAGATGTAAGAAAACGTATACAGAGTTTGTTTCATTATGTCATAAATTTCTGGTTAGTTTTCAAAAAATATAAAATATAAGTTTTTAAAAGGAGAAGATGGAGAAGATTATGTTCGGGCAACGACAAAGTATGATTGTTTATTTACATTCATTGAAACATGCCAAGATTTTAAGAAAATATGGTAACATACATTACATATCAAAACGATTAAAATATGCCGTTGTATATTGTGATATGGAACAAATTGAGCATATGATGCATAAGTTGAATAAACTTCCTTTTGTGAAAAAGATAGAACAGTCGTACCGTCCGTTTTTAAAAACGGAATTTGAAAATTCCCGTCCTGATCGGGCAAAAGAATACGATTATAGTTAAAGTAAAAAAATCCCCTGCTACGTTTAGCGTGGGATTTTTTTACTTTAAATAAATTGTTATTTCATTGGAGGAATGAAATTATTCATTCGTAAAATACCAATTAGATGATTGAAAAATAGTTCTTTTTCTGGGAAAGTTGTGGACGGTTTTACAGTAAATGTGGTCACTTTTTTTCCTAGTTTTTCTGCCATCTCTTCAAATAAAATGACACGTTTACTTTTTTTATTTTCAGGCATAGGAATACCTTCACGACATATGTATAATGGTTGGAAATCACCAGTAGTGGTCGGTTTTAATATTACAACAAGCGAGCATACTTTCTTTTCGTTTTTAATTGTTTCAAATTGTAACATATGTGTTATACGTTCTTGGTTTGCTTTGGCAATTTCAAGTAATTCATATAAATCAGAGTAGCCTTCTCCAAGTTCTATAAAGCGTTGAATCATATCTTTTCCTCCTCTTTCTTTTACTGTACCATCTCACTTTTTAAATGAAAAGTAGACAAAGAAAAAAACCCTGCAAAGCAGGGCCCTTCTTATACTAGTATGTACTAGTAAGAAGGCAAAGGGAGAGGAGAAACCGGAGGAAGAACTTATGGGGAAACGTAAGTCTTCTCCGCGGTTGGCAACAACATCGAAGGTGATGTTGTTATAATTATTTATGTCCAATCTAAATGAAGATATACATAATGAATTTAAATTTTATGTTTGGCTTTTTATTTTTCTTTTTTTTATTTTATGATAGGATAAAAAAAGATAAAGTGAAACTTTAATCAGTGGGGGCATCCCCGCTGATTATTAGCCTTCACTAATCGGGCGTTTACGGGCAGTTAATTTCCCACCTCACTTTTTGTTCTAACCGAATTTTGAGTTGGGAGTTTTACTGCCCGTTAATGCGGGGGAAAGTGGAATTAATGTACATAATGGGTTTGTGTTAGCGAATGGCGAGATAAATACATAAAAAATGACGAGCGATTATTTTTAGAGAAAGTTTCTTATGGATAGGTGAAAGTTACATATAGTTTTGCAGCGGTTACTGAAGTGGGAAATTATTTTATAAGCGCTCGATAGATTGAAATAAAGGTAGTGACAACAGATGAGAGTAGTTTCAGGAAAATGTAAAGGGCACCCACTTAAAGCGGTTCCCGGCAATACAACACGTCCAACGACGGATAAAGTAAAAGAATCTATTTTTAATATGATAGGCCCTTATTTTGATGGTGGTACCGCTCTTGATTTATTTGGCGGTAGTGGTGGCCTTGGAATTGAGGCTATAAGTAGAGGGATTGAAAAAGCGATTTTTGTTGATCGAGATAGTAAAGCAATAAAAGTCATTCATCAAAATTTAGAAAGTTGTAGAATACATGAACAAGCTGAAGTGTATCGAAATGATGCAGAGCGTGCGGTGAAAGCGCTCATAAAGCGTGAAATGTCATTCGATCTTATACTAATAGATCCTCCATATAAAGATCAAAAAATTATATCTTTGATTAGTGTGATGGATCAACATGGATTGCTACATAGAGATGGATTAATTATGTCAGAGCATGGTAATGATGTTGTTTTACCTGATTCTATAGGGGATCTTGTAAAAGTAAGAGCTGAAAATTATGGGATTACAGCAATATCGATTTATAAGTATGAAGGTGAGGAGACAGAATGACAAGTATAGCTATTTCTTCAGGGAGTTTTGATCCAATTACCCTTGGGCATCTTGATATTATTAAAAGGGGAGCAAAAGTGTTTGATGAAGTGTACGTAGTTGTTTTAAACAATTCATCAAAAAAACCATTCTTTTCAGTTGAAGAACGTCTAGATTTAATTCGAGAAGCAACAAAGGATATCCCAAATGTAAAAGTGGATTCGCATAGCGGGCTATTAGTGGAGTATGCAAAAATGCGTAATGCAAATGCAATTTTACGTGGTTTACGAGCGGTTTCTGACTTTGAATATGAGATGCAAATTACTTCTATGAATCGAAAATTAGATGAAAATATTGAAACCTTTTTTATAATGACAAACAACCAATATTCATTTTTAAGTTCGAGTATTGTGAAAGAAGTTGCGAGGTATGGAGGAAGTGTAGTAGATCTTGTGCCTCCTATTGTAGAGCGTGCTTTAAAAGAAAAGTTTCAAACCCCGTTAAAGTGAACGGGGTTTTTCTTTATTCATGCGTAAAAACAATAAGATAACATATAAGTATAAACAAAATAATGTGAAAATCGGTCCGTAGTGTACAAAAGATGTCCAAATTTCAAGTAGTGTAGAAGAATGATTGGATAAAAATACGGGAATATCTTTTTCCATAGGTGAGAAAGAACTTACTTTCTCATAAAAAGGTTTCCAAAATATAAACGTAAAAATAGGAGCAAGAATACTTTGGATAAGTCGTGCGAAAAAATATGGCTTAAATCGGATATCCGTTTCAGCTAGTATGCTAGCAACTTGTGCCTGAATTGAAAGGCCGCTAAATGCTAAAATGAAGCTTGTTACCATCGCTTGTTGCAGAAGGGGTGTTTCATTTATTTGACTAATCATTTGGCTTCCGAGTGTCATTTCAAAAATACCTGATAATATCGGAATACTAAAATCAGTACTTAGTTGGAAGAATGATAAAATATGTTGCATAATAAAAGAAAGAGTTGCTGTAATATGGAATACAGTAATCATTTTGTTTAACACAGAAAATAAAATAATAAATCCACCAATCATAAGTAATGTTTGAATGGAAGAAACGATAGCGTCCCCAAGTAATTTTCCTATTGGTCTTTTTTCTTGCAAGCGTGTTTGGTGAAGGATTAAAAAAGGGTTTTGAAAAGGACGTTTTTTAGTAGTTTGTTTATCGTTTGTGTAAGATGTGTTATGCCCGTAAAAACGCATTATTAATCCGACGGCAAGGTTGCTTAAATAATGTGCAGCAGCTAGTACGATTCCTAATTTCGGATTATTGAAAAAACCGATAGAAACAGCTCCAAAAATAAAAAGTGGATTAGAAGAGTTTGTGAAAGATACGAGGCGCTCGGCTTCAATTTGTGTTATTTGATCGCTTTTACGCAGTCTAGCGCTTAATTTGGCGCCAGCAGGGAACCCTGAGGCCATGCCCATTGCCCAAACAAATCCACCTATTCCTGGAACGCGAAAAAGTGGTCGCATGAGTGGTTCTAATATAACGCCTATAAATTTTACAACACCGATACTAATTAGAAGTTCCGCAATGATGAAAAACGGTAATAGTGAAGGGAATACAACTTCCCACCATATATTTAACCCTCGAATGGAAGCTTGCAAAGCAGCTTGGGGGTGGAGTACAAGAGAAAAGGTTAAAAATAGTGTTGATATGGTAAGGAAAGCGGTTTTCCATTTTTCATACATGTAAGTAAATCCCCCTTTGTCCCAAAAAACGTTCATTTCAGTATACGTGGATACGTGGTGAATTTAGACCATAAGTATGAAAAAGGGATGAAAAAAATTAAAGGGTGAGAAAAATGAAAGAACCGAAGATTGGTTTAGCGCTTGGATCTGGGGGAGCGAAAGGATTTGCTCATATTGGCGTTATAAAAGTTTTAAGGGAAGCGGGTATCCCGATTCATATGATTGCAGGGAGTAGTATGGGGGCCTTAATAGGTACATTTTATGCAGCTGGCTGTAACGTTGAACGATTGTATAAATTGGCGACTGTTTTTAAGAGGAAATACTATTTAGATTTCACGGTACCAAAAATGGGGTTTATTGCTGGTAAACGTGTCAAAGATATGATTAAAATGTTTACATATAATAAAAATTTAGAAGAGTTAGATATCCCGACAGCTGTTGTGGCTACTGACATATTGAAGGGAGAGAAAGTGGTTTTTACAAGTGGTCCTGTTGCAGATGCGGTGAGGGCTAGTATATCTGTCCCTGGAGTGTTTGTGCCAGAAAAGGTAAATGGACGATTATTAGTAGATGGTGGAGTGATTGATCGCATCCCAGTTTCGGTTGTAAAAGAGTTAGGTGCCGATATTGTTATTGCTGTTGATGTATCTCCGATTAAGGTGAATGGTGAGGTTACATCTATTTATGATGTAATTATGCAAAGTATTGAAATTATGCAGCATGAGCTTGTAATGAATCGGCAAATTGCATCAGATTTAATGATGCGACCAGCTGTGGAACAATTTAGTTCACGTGCTTTTACAAACATTGAAGACATTATTCGAGTCGGAGAAGTAGAAGCAGAAAAACATGTTTCAAATATTTATTTATTAATTGAGCAGTGGAAGGAGAAACATAATGTTTAAGCGTTTTCGGTTTATATATGCAATCTTAATAGGTGTGATATTGGCGATGTTACTTGTTTATGTGCGTTTACCGTACTATGTAACAAAACCAGGAATGGCTGCGAAATTAGAGCCGTATGTCCAGGTTGAGGGTGGAACAAAAGAATCTGGTGATTTTATGCTTGTAACGGTTTCGATGGGGCCGGCAAATGTGGTGAATTTAATAGCGGCACAATTTAATAAATATACACATGTTTCGAAGGCGGAAGAAATATTGCAAAGGGGCGAGAGTGATGAAGAATATCAATTCCGCCAAAATTATGCAATGAAAGACTCGCAAAATGCAGCAATTTATAATGCGTATAAACAAGCGAATCGTACTGTTTCTTTTGAAAATAAAGGTGTATTAGTTGCTGGTGTAGCGAAGGGTATGCCGTCAGAGGGGAAGCTTAAGCTTGGAGATATCATCATAGCTGTCGACGGAAAAACATTTGAAAAGACGGATCAATTTATTGAGTATATGACAGGGAAAAAAGAAGGAGATACAGTAAATATTGAGTACATGCGAGGCGGAAAACAGTTAAAAGAAAATTTAAATGTAAAGACAATTCCTAATGGAAATGGCCGCGTAGGTATAGGTGTCTCTATCGTGACGGAAAGAGAGTTAGTAGTAGATCCGAAAGTGAAAATTGATTCCCATGAAATAGGTGGGCCATCAGCAGGCTTAATGTTTACATTAGAAATATATAATCAACTTGTAGAAGAAGATTTAACAAAAGGACATGAAATTGCTGGAACAGGTACAATTAATGAAAAGGGAGAAATTGGCCCAATTGGTGGTATACAGCAAAAAGTGGTAGCTGCTAGTGATGCGGGTGCTGAGGTGTTTTTTGCGCCAAATGAAAAAGGTGCGGAGAAATCCAACTATAAAGATGCACTTGAGGCTGCGAAAGATATTAAAACAAAAATGAAGGTTGTACCAGTGGATACGCTGGATGATGCGTTGAAGTATTTGGAAAAAATGGGTGAAAAAAAATAAACCTCTCTGAAATAGAGAGGTTTTTCTTATAGAAACGTTGTAGTTGTTTCATCGTAACGAATTGGATGGTGTGTTACGTCTTGTTTTAGTAGTTGTGTCCGTAATGGTTCTTGTATGATAGAGAAATATACAGAATTGGCTTTTCGCTCTATATGTAAAGTAGGATGGTCAAAACTTTTTGTATGAGTAAGGATTGGAAGTTCTATTTTTTTCTTGTTTTTTGAAATATAAGTTTGTCCTTTTTGTGACATGCCGAGTAGACGAATATACGGTGCATGTTGTTCTATATTTGCTGTATGCATCTCTTCTTTTGTCGTGTTTGTTAAAATATGTGTACAGGCTCTTTGTAATCTAGTCCATGTATAACGTTTTGTTTTTAATGCTTCCATGAATGAGTGGAAGGAAGAGCTGTTTTGTATTTTTGATAAAATACGATGCTCTAAACCTTCTTCGATTTCATATATATGTCGTAAGTCGCCTGGAGACATCGTCATAAGTTTGTATTTAAAAAATGAAAAGTATTGTTCCCAATTATGTAATATCCCGAAGTTTTGTTTATAAGTTGCTAAAAGAGAAGCGGTTGCTTTCGGGATAAAAGGCTCAATTTCTGTAAATGAACCATTTTCGCTAAAGAGTTGTTTACGAATACTCGTTGCACTTGCGATATGTTGGTTGCTAAATGTTTCATCGTGATAATGAGATGCGTATCTTTTTATAGTTTGTGCTTGTATAGAACTATTTTGCGCCAGAATTGCTTTTATGTATTGAAAGCCTAAAATGTTATTTGGTTGTGACATATCGATGTTTTTTTGGGATGGTAAAATGTGTAGAAAGGCTTCAGATGTAGCTTTGGCGTAACTATTACCTGCGCTCATAAATTGCTTTACGAGACGATTAAAAGTCGCTTCTTCGTTTTTTTGTACAGAGATGGTATTATAAAAATTTTCGATTTGTCCATCTTCACTGCCAAAACAAATTTCAGAAACGCGTAAGGCATTTAAGATGGAAATAGCACCATTTGCAAAAGTTTCAGCTTTTTGTGTTGCAAATGCGTATGGAAGCTCTACAATAAGGTCTACACCGCTTGCTAAGGCCATTTTAGTGCGATACCATTTGGAAATGAGTGCGGGCTCACCACGCTGCAAAAAAGGGCCACTCATAACGGCAATTATAATATCAGAGTGTGTTAACTTTTTTGTTTGTTGCACATGATAATCATGACCGTTATGAAAAGGGTTATATTCAACGACAATACCACTGGCTTTTATGATAATCTCTCCTTTCGATGTAGCATCTTTTTGGAAAACATGATACTCTATATATTATTTACTATGATGACTTCATTATAGTGTAAAGAAAAAACATTGACAAATATAAAATGGCTAGCTATAATTTTGTTTGTTGCCTTGAGGTGATATGATATGAAATGGTCCATCCATCAATTGAATAAATTGAGAAATAAAGGATTGACATTGGATGAGATGGTAGATGTAAGTGAGCTAAAAGAGGTCGAGAAAGATATTCGTGAAATTAATCCTGTTCATGTAACAGGAAGAGTTGATTTTGGCTCCGGGAAGTTTACGTTCCATCTACATATAACTGGAAGCATGGTTTTACCATGTTCTCGCTCTTTAGTAGATGTGACATTACCATTTGACATTAAAACAACTGAGGTGTTCCAAACTTCAGAAGAAGAGTTTGAAACAGAAGCTGAAATTCATTGTTTAGAAGGAGAAGTACTTGACTTACTGCCCGTAATCAAGGAAAATATACTTTTGGAGATTCCAATGCAAATTTTCAGTGATGATGTTTCTGGTGGAGCACCGATGCAAGGTCAAGACTGGCAAGTGATTTCGGAAGAAAACAAAGAAAAGGCTGTTGATCCAAGATTGGCAGGACTTGCAAAGTTTTTTGACAAATAATCGGAAGACTGGTTTAGGCCTTCATATGAAAATAATTATTTCTTTTAAGGAGGTGGGAAGAATGGCTGTACCTTTTAGAAGAACTTCTAAAACAGTAAAAAGAAAGCGTCGTACGCATTTCAAATTATCAGTACCTGGTATGGTAGAGTGCCCAAGCTGTGGTGAAGCGAAATTAGCTCACCGTGTATGTAAAGCATGCGGTACTTACAAAGGTAAAGAAGTAATCAGCAAGTAATTGCGGGAAAATAAACGTAGAAGATATCTTCTACGTTTATTTTTTTTTTTGTTTTATTCTTTAGTTGTTGTATTCTATCTTTTCTAGTAACTGCATATGCTTAATAAAAAATGCATAGGGAGGACTAGAGAGATGGCGACAACAAGACAAGATGCTTGGACTGATGATGAAGATTTGCTTCTGGCAGAAGTAGTACTCCGGCATATTCAAGAAGGTGGAACGCAACTTTCTGCCTTTAAAGAAGTGGGAAGACATTTGTCTCGTACACCAGCAGCATGTGGATTTAGATGGAATTCTTACGTGAGAAAGCAATATAAAGAACGTATTGAAGAAGCGAAACAACTTCGTAAAGTAGAAAATTATGAAGCGAAAGAGACGGAGGTATTAGAGCCTACGTCAATTACACTGAATGATGTTATTGATTTCTTGCAAAATTATAAAGATGAAAACTCTTTAATGGTGTTGCAAAAACAAGTTGAATCGCTACAAACAGAGAGAGAACGACTTCTAGAGCGATTATCAGTATATGAGGAAGAGTATAGAACATTACTTGATTATATCGATCAAAAAAGAAGTGTAATGGTAGCGGAAAGAAATAGTGTTCGTTCGAATGGAAAGTTAGAGAAGTTAAAGAAATAAAAACAGCTGTTACGCAGCTGTTTTTTTATTTCTTATGCAGATTCCTCGTTTGTAATCGCATTCATATTTGTTTCTGGATGCCAAATATAAAAATCACCATTAGTTACTGATACAGGTTGGAAATTTAATTTATCCCAAAAACCAGCCGAATGGATACGTGCTATCGTTTTAACTGGGAACTGTAGTTGTTTTGCATAATTCACAAGCATTTGTCCAAATCCTTGTTTTTGAAAAGTTGGTAACACTTCAAGTTTATAAAGTTCTAGGTAAGGGCCAGTAATTTCAAATGGTTCGCCACCATCCCTTTTCATATATAGACTCATACGTGCGATTAGTGATCCGCCATAATAAATACCATAAAATGGTGATTCGCTATTGTTTTCAATAATGTTTGCTTGTAACTCTTCCAACATAGATAGTTCTAGAGCTCCGCAACCTTTAAATTTTTTAAATTCATCTAATGTTTTATAATTGATGAGCAAGCGCTCAACTTTTGGGAATCCCATTACATCACATCCTTTTCTTATCTTGTTGAATCCAGAAAAGTAAAAATATTTATAATAATATTATAACTTATTTTTTTATTTTTATGAAGAAGATAGTATATTTCTTTTATTATTTTTTTTGAGGATTTGCTAAACTAAGAATAGAAGCACATTAATAGGTAGTATATACATAGTGAAAGAAGAGGTTGCATTTATCTGTTAGGAGTCAGTGCAAGCGTAGGATGTGTGCATGTGAATTAGAAAGATATAAAGGGAGGGAAGGCAAGGAAATTTAATATGAATTCCTTGGGTGAAAATGAAAATTGGAATTGTAGGATCAGGTGCTATTGGTCTATTATATACATTTTATTTACAAAAAAGTAATCAAGATGTCACGTTGTTTACAAGGACGGCTAAGCAGGCTGAAGAATTGAATAAAACAGGTGTAACTTGTATTAGAGATGGGAAACGTGAAACGGTATTTCCATCCATTTTACCGATAGAATATATGTTAGATCAGAAGTTAGATTATACATTTATTGCTGTGAAGCAATACCATATAAATGACATATTACCGTTTGTGCAAGGAGAATCATCATTAATCTTTTTGCAAAACGGAATGTCGCATCTTCATGCTATACAGAAAATAAGGAATGAGAATATAGCTGTTGGTATTGTAGAACACGGTGCGAAAAAAGAAGAAAGGTATACGGTCCATCATACTGGAATAGGTATAACGAAGTTTGGGGTAGTGCGCGGTCCATCTTTATATTTTGAAAAAGTATTCAATTATTTTCCTTTTGCTCATTTTCCAATTCAAATAGAGGCTGATTGGAAAGGTATTATGTACAAAAAATTAGTAGTAAATGTATGTATTAATCCATTGACAGCGTTATTGCGGGTTCAGAACGGTGAGTTAATTACGAATCCTTTTTTTTATCAAATGATGGAGCAAGTATTTAGGGAAGTTGCATTTCTTGTTAGTGAAGAACAAGAAATGGTATGGGAAATGGTACGAGGTATATGTGAAAGAACGTCTCATAATACATCATCTATGCTAGCAGATGTAAGAGCGAATAGACAAACGGAGATCGATGCGATTGTTGGATATGTGTTAGAGGAAGCTAAGAAACAGCAACGACCAGTTCCGACACTTCAATTTTTGTTCGATGCAATAAAAGGATTAGAAGTAAAAGAATAAGTGTTATTCTTTGCTTTTACGTGAAACATTGACTACAATGTGGATTGGTGAGAGAACTGGATACGAAAGGAAGAATTATATGGAGATAAACGAAATCTCTGTTCCGCAACAAGGTATTGTAGCGGACTATATGAACGGTAAAAAAGAGATACAGTCGTGTTTTGATTATATGTTAACAGAAGTTGCTTTTAAACAACGTTTACATGATTTGCGTGAAAGGAAGTTTTTCCGCCAAGAGTTAGTAGCGCATTTATTAGAATATAATACAAAATTGCAAGCGGGAGAATCTACAATTCAAAATGTAAAAGCGCTTGGAGATGAAAATACATATGTTGTTATAGCTGGACAACAAGCGGGGTTATTAACTGGACCGCTTTATACAATTCATAAAGTTATTTCAATTTTACAGCTTGCAAAGGAAAAGGAAGAAAGTTTAGGCGTTAAAGTCGTTCCTGTATTCTGGATTGCTGGTGAAGATCATGATATGGATGAGATTAATCATACTTTTGTAACGAAAAATAAAAAAATAAAAAAGACTATTTTTCATGACCGTAATCCGAAAAAGGCGAGTGCTTCTGAGTCTGAACTGTCTGTTGAAGATTGTAGAAAATGGATGGAAGAGATTTTTAAAACATACCCAGAAACGAATTTTACAAAGGATGTATTACGATTTGTAGATGATGCTTTGAATAAATCGAATACGTATGTAGATTTCTTTGCTTACCTTATTACAAAAATGTTTGCTAATTCTGGTTTAATTCTTGTTGATTCGCATCATCCTGAATTAAGGAAGTTAGAGGTTCCATTCTTCAAACGTATTATAAGCAAGTATAAAGAAGTGCAAGAGGGGCTTCACAATCAGCAGGAAGTAATTAAAGAATTAGGGTATAAACCAATTATTGAAACAAAGTCTAATGCAGTGCATATATTCATGGAAATCGATAATGAGCGAGTGCTGCTTGAAGACAATCAAGGAAAGTTTGTCGGAAAAGATGGGACACATTCTTTTTCATATGAAGAATTGATTGAAGAGTTGGAGAGAAGTCCACAGCGTTTTAGTAATAATGTTGTAACACGTCCTCTTATGCAAGAGCATGTATTTCCTACGCTAGCGTTTATTGGAGGTCCAGGGGAGATAGCTTATTGGAGTGAACTGCAACAAGTATTCCATACTGTTGGTTTCCAAATGCCGCCTGTCGTTCCTCGTCTTACAATGACTTATATAGAGAGAGATATAGCGACAGATTTAAATGATTTACAGTTGCAAGAAAATGATCCGTTTTTACATGATATAGATAAATTACGTGAAAACTGGTTGTCTGATCAAATAGAGGAACCAATCGACGATCGATTTGTAGAGGCGAAAAAAGAAATTATTGATATTCATACATCATTACAACAGTTTGTGAAAAAAATAGATCCAGGATTAAGTGAATTCGCAGGGAAGAATGAGTTGAAAATTAATGAACAAATTGAACTGTTAGAAAGAATGTTGAAAAGAAATGTTGAGAAAAAACATGAAGTTCAACTAAATAAATTCCGCCGTATACAATGTGCAATTCGTCCATTAGGAGCTCCGCAAGAGCGCGTGTGGAATGTATGTTATTATTTAAATCAGTTCGGTTTGGATTTCGTTGATCGAGTGATGGAGAATTCATTTTCTTGGGATGGAAAACATCATGTTATAAAACTATAGAATCTTGCTCTTTGGAGCAGGATTTTATTTTTATTCTGTTGAATTTACTGTGAAGTGAAATTTTTCTGAATTATCATTTTATAACTGGTAGAGATTGTATATATGTAGGATACTTAAATATATGACAAAATCACACAAAATGTAAACGTATTATTCTCTTTTTCGACAGTTTTTTATTTAAATTCCCGCAAAAAATGATAAAATTTAGTATATAATAAAAGAAAATAGCGATTTGTATAGTATGCTGCCTTTGTTGGTAAGTTAACTGAGTCGTTCTTTAGTAGTATTTCGTTCTCTGATCGTGAGAAATACGTTTAGAGGAAGAAATACATTTAACATAAATTAATTGGAAAAAGAGTAGGTGCAACAATGTTTAAACACGTAACAGTACTTTTGAAAGAAACAGTAGACGGCTTAGATATAAAGCCAGATGGTACATATGTAGATTGTACACTGGGGGGAGGAGGACATAGTTCTTATTTATTATCCCAATTGACTGATGGGGGAAAATTAATTGCTTTTGATCAAGATGAGATAGCGATTCAAAATGCAAAAGAAAAATTTTCTTCATACGGTGAGCAGTTTATAACGGTAAAGAGCAATTTCCGTTACTTATCTGAAAAACTACAGGAATTAGGCATAACAGAGGTAGACGGTATTTTATTCGATTTAGGTGTTTCATCCCCACAATTAGATACACCAGAGCGAGGCTTTAGTTATCATCATGATGCACCGTTAGATATGCGGATGGATCAAGATGCCCCATTAACAGCATATGATGTTATAAATAGCTGGTCATATGAACAACTCGTAAGAATTTTCTTCCAGTATGGTGAAGAGAAATTTTCAAAGCAAATAGCAAGAAAAATTGAAGCGTATCGTGAAAATAAAGCTATTGAAACGACAGGAGAATTAGTGGAACTAATAAAAGAAGGTATTCCGGCTCCTGCGCGTAGAACTGGTGGACATCCTGCGAAGCGAGTTTTCCAGGCAATCCGTATTGCTGTAAATGATGAATTGAAAGTATTTGAAGAAGCGTTGGAATCTGCTATTGAGATGGTCAAGCCTGGTGGAAGAGTTAGTGTTATAACATTCCATTCATTAGAAGACCGTATTTGTAAAACAACATTTAAGCGAAATAGTACAACGCCGCAATTGCCGCCAGGGTTACCAATTATCCCAGATGAATTTAAGCCGAAATTAAAGCTTATTACAAGAAAACCGATTTTACCTTCTGATATAGAGCTGGAAGAAAATAATCGAGCGCGTTCTGCGAAGTTGAGAATCGCTGAAAAACGATAAAAAGGAGAGAGAGGTATGACTAATTTAGCTGTAAAGTACAAACAACAAGCGCAAGAAGAGGTACAAATTCAAACGCCCCCGCAGCAGATGGTTAAGCCGAAGGTTAAAGCAAAGATTACAAGGGTCGAAAAACTGATGTATGTAGCGTTTATTGGCTTTTTATTGTATGCCTGTGTAGCGTTTATTGGGAATAAAGCAGGGCTTTATCAAGTTAATGTAGAAGCAGCGACGATCGAAGAAAAAATTGTACAGCAGCAAAAAGAAAATCAAGAATTGCAGGCTGAAGTAGAGAAGCTAAGTCGCTATGAACGAATCGCTGAAGTTGCAAAAAAACATGGGCTAGAAATTAATGCGAATAATGTGAAAGGCCTCAAGTAAGGCAATAGGTGTGAAGGAAAGATGAAGAAAAATATGACTAAATTTCATACCAATAAAGGAGCAGGTTATTTTATGATATTTTTCCTCCTGCTCTTTTTGCTGTTATTAGCCCGATTTTTTTACATACAAGCGACAGGAACAGTGCATAATCAGGATTTGGATGAACTTGCTAGGCAAAAACATAGTAAAACAGGAGTTCTCGAAGCGAATCGAGGAACGATTTATGACCAAAATGGTCATGTGTTAGCGCAAGATGCAAACTCTTATAAACTTGTAGCTGAATTAAAAGGTGCGAAACCTGTTGAGAATAAAGAGGATACTGCAAAGAAAATTGCGGGAGTACTAGGAAAAGGCGAAGAGGATATTTTAGCTGCATTAAATAAGGAAGGCAGAAGTCAAGTCGAATTTGGAACACTAGGCAAGGATTTGACGAGAGAACAGAAGAAACAAATAGAGGCACTGAATTTGCCGGGAATATCTTTTATTACAGAAAATGCAAGAGTGTATCCAAACGGTGATTTTGCGTCTTACGTCATAGGTCATGCGAAACCAAATGAAAAGGGAACTTCGGTAGGACAATTTGGCTTAGAAAAAAGTTTGGATAAATATTTAAGCGCTTCTAACGGAAAGGTAGCATATACAGGCGATCGTAAAGGTGTATCTCTTGATGGTGGCAAAGTGAACGTAGAGGCACCAAAAAATGGAGATAACGTGTATTTAACAATGGATCAACGGGTTCAAAGTTATTTAGAAGATGCGATGAAAGCGGCGAGTAAACAATATGATCCAGAAAGTTTAATAGGGATTGTTGCGGATCCGAAAACTGGAAAAATATTAGCGATGTCTACTAAACCTAGTTATGATCCTAATGATCGTCAAATTAAATATTTCTTCAATGATGCGATTTCAAATGCATTTGAACCGGGGTCAACAATGAAAATTTTCACATTAGCGGCAGCTATTAATGAAGGTGTGTACAAAGGACAAGATTATTATCAGTCTGGTACATATCAAGTTGGAAACCGGAAAATAAAAGATCATAATGGCGGTGCTGGCTGGGGCTCTATTACCTTCGATGAAGGGGTAGAGAGATCTTCAAACGTAGCGTTTGCTATTTTAGGTGATCAAAAACTTGGTCCAGAACGTTTCCGTAAATATATTAATGCTTTTGGGCTAGATGAGAAAACAAATATTGATTTACCTGGTGAAGGTTCTAATACAATTTTATTTGATCAGCAAATACAGCAAGTAACAACGGCTTTTGGACAAGGTTCTACTGTAACGCCAATTCAGCTTGTACAAGCTGCAACGTCAATTGCAAATGATGGGAAAATGATGAAACCATATGCGATTGACAAAATTGTAGATCCGATAACAGGGGAAGTAAAATTAGAGCATAAACCAGAAGAAGTAGGAAAGCCGGTTACAAAAGAAACAGCAGCGCAAGTAAGACAGTTGTTAGAACGTGTTGTTACATCTCCAAAAGGAACAGGAACTGCTTATAAAGTCGATGGATATTCAGTTGGTGGTAAAACAGGGACAGCGCAAATTCCGGATGGAAAAGGTGGCTATATGACAGGGAGAGAGAATTATATATTCTCATTCTTAGGGATGGCGCCGATGGACGATCCGCAACTTGTTGTGTATGTAGCTGTTAAACAGCCGAAATTGAAAGATGATGAGAACGGTGCACAGCCGTTAGCTGATATTTTTAAATATGTAACAAAAAATAGTTTAGAGTATTTAAAGATAAAGCCAAATGAAGTGAAAGATCCGAAGAAACATTTAAAAGAGCAACAAACTGCTGTTCCGGATGTAACTGGTAAAACGATGGCTGAAGCGGGGAAAGCAATTGAAAAAGCAAAACTCCGTCCAATCATACTTGGTGAAGGAAAAGTGCAGCAACAAGTACCGAAAGCAACTGAACAAACATTAAAAGGCGATCGAGTCTTCTTAGTGGGAGATAAGCCAACAATGCCAAATATACAAGGGTGGGCACTGCGTGATGTTATGAATTTGGCGAAAACATTACAGCTTAACTTAAAACCTTCTGGTACCGGATACGTAACTGAACAAAGTGTAGCAGAAGGAACGTTACTGCAACCGGGTACAGAATTAGGTGTAACACTAGTGCCGCCACTTGAACCGCAACAAGAAGCAGAAAAACCATAATGGTAAGAAGCAAGGAGTTCTAATTAAATAAGTACAAGCATATATTGGAACAAGCTAGGCGTAAGGGAGGCTTGTTCCAATATGCGTGTATCAAATGTAACGGTTAGAAAAAGACTTATTTTTATACTTATATCAGGTATACTTATTTTCACTATCATCGATATTCGTCTTGGATATGTACAGTTTTTTCTTGGGAATATGTTAACGGATCGCGCGAAAGATTCGTGGAGTCGTAATATTACTTTTGAGCCTGAAAGAGGGAAAATTTTAGACCGAAACGGTGTGGAACTTGCCACAAATAAAAGTGCCCCAACGGTATTTGTAGTGCCGAGGCAAATTGAAAAACCAGCAGAGACTGCAGAGAAGTTAGCTGCAGTATTAGGTGTGGAAAAAGACGAGATTTATAAGAGGGTTACAAAAAAGGAATCAATTGTAAGATTAGATAAGGGTGGCAGGAAAATATCGCATGACAAAGCGAAAGAGGTACGAGGATTAAGTTTAAAGGGAGTTTATATTGCAGAGGATTCTATCCGGTACTATCCATTTGGGAATTTTTTATCACACGTATTAGGGTTTGCAGGTAGTGATAATCAAGGTCTTATGGGGTTAGAAAAATATTATGATAAAGAGCTGAATGGTGATAAAGGTCATGTCCGTTTTTTTGCAGATGCGAAAGGACAAAGAATGCCTAATATTGGTGATGATTTCAAAAAACCAGAAGCTGGATTGAACTTAGGCTTAACAATTGATGCGCGTATTACGAGAATTATGGAAAGAGAAATGAATATCGCAGAGTCAACATATAATCCCGACGGTATGATTGCAATTGCAATGAATCCAAAAAATGGTGAGATTTTAGGCATGTCGAGTCGACCGAGTTTTGATCCAGCAGATTTTCAAAGTGTTTCTCCAGAAGTGTATAATAGAAATTTACCTGTATGGAGTACGTATGAGCCTGGTTCAACATTTAAGATCATTACGTTAGCGGCCGCTTTGAATGAAAATTTAGTAGACTTAGAGAAAGATACGTTTTATGATGATGGAGCAGCTGAAGTTGGTGGAGCCAGATTAAAATGTTGGAAAGCTGGAGGTCATGGTAGCCAGACGTTTTTAGAAGTCGTTCAAAACTCGTGTAACCCAGGGTTTATTGAACTTGGTGATCGTCTTGGTAAAGACAGATTGTTTAAATACATTCGCAACTTCGGCTTTGGACAGAAGACTGGAATCGACTTGCAAGGTGAAGGTAGTGGGATTTTATTTAATTTAGATAAAGTGGGTCCAGTTGAGCAAGCAACAACTTCATTTGGGCAGGGTGTTTCTGTTACACCAATTCAACAAGTAGCAGCTGTAGCAGCGGCTGTAAATGGTGGAACGTTATACCAACCATATATAGCTAAGGAATTTATTGATCCGAAAAATAATCAAGTTGTTAGTAAAAAAACACCTGTTGATAAAAGGAAAGTTATTTCCGAGGAAACTTCAGAAAAAGTTCGTTATGCATTAGAGAATGTTGTGGCGAAGGGATCTGGTAAAGGTGCGTTTATTGACGGATATCGTGTAGGTGGAAAAACAGGTACTGCTCAAAAGGTGAAAGATGGTAAATATTTAGAGAATAACTATATAGTATCTTTTATTGGTTTTGCTCCAGCGGATGATCCGCAAATTGTTGTTTATGTAGCTGTCGATAATCCAAAAGGAGTCACTCAATTTGGTGGAGTAGTAGCGGCTCCAATTGTTGGGAATATTCTTCGGGATGCACTTCCTGTTATGGGAGTGAAACCTAGAAAAGAACAAGTTGAGAAAGAATATAAATGGGGCGACACACCAACTGTTGAAGTTCCGAATTTAATTGGCATGAAAAAGAAAGATTTACAAACTCAACTTGTTGATTTGAAGCTAGATATAAGCGGAGATGGAGAGAAAGTAATTAAACAATCACCAGAAGCTGGGGCCAAGGTAAAAGAAGGCTCAAAAATTAGAATTTACTTCGGGAATTAAAGGTAACATAATGTGTTTTATGGTACAATTGGTGGAAGTGAGTTCTTTATAGAAGAGTTACTTAATTTGAGACAGGAAGTGTCTCATTAATAAATAGGTCTATGTATTAGACGATAGTAGCACGTACCTCCTATTTAAATTAACTAGGAGGTAATGTGTTGCTTACTAAAAAAGAGATAAATAAACAATGTAGAGAGGGTTTAGTGAAATGAAGTTGCATACACTTGTATCATGTTTGCATGATTTTCCAGTTGTTCCAAAAGAAAATCCAGAAATCACATCTATTGAAGCTGATTCACGTAAAGTGAAAGAAGGAAGCTTATTTGTATGTATGAAAGGGTATACGGTTGATAGCCATAATTTTGCTAAGCAAGCAGCGGCACAAGGAGCGGCTGCTATTGTTGCGGAAAGACCAATTGATGTTGACGTTCCAGTTGTACTTGTGAAAAATACTTTTCGTTCGTTAGCGGTTTTAGCTGATTATTTTTATGGTCAACCAACACACAAGTTACATTTAATCGGTATTACAGGTACAAATGGAAAGACAACAACATCGCATATTATGGATGAAATTATGCGCGCACATGGTCACAAAACAGGGCTAATTGGAACGATTAATATGAAAATCGGTGATGAAACATTTGAGGTGAAAAATACAACACCAGATGCACTAACACTTCAACAGACGTTTTCAAAAATGGTTGAACAAGGTGTAGATAGCACAGTAATGGAAGTTTCGTCTCATGCTTTAGATCTTGGGCGTGTACACGGATGCGATTATGATGTTGCAGTATTTACGAATTTAACACAAGATCATTTAGACTATCATAAAACGATGGAAGAATATAAACATGCGAAGGGCTTGCTTTTTGCACAGCTTGGCAATAGTTATAATCATAATCGTAAAAAATACGCTGTATTGAACAGCGATGATCCAGTTACGGAAGAGTATATGAGAAGCACAGCGGCAACTGTTGTAACTTACGGTATAGATGTTTCAAGTGACATTATGGCTAAAGATATCGTTATGACGAGCGGTGGTACGACATTTACACTTGTAACACCGTATGAAAGTGTAGATGTTACGATGAAATTAATTGGTAAGTTTAATGTATACAATGTGTTGGCTGCTACAGCAGCAGGCCTTGTTTCGGGCGTAAGCTTACAAACAATTATTGATGTAATTAAAGAGCTTGCTGGTGTGCCTGGACGTTTTGAAGTTGTTGATGGAGGACAAAATTACACAGTTATTGTGGATTATGCACATACACCTGATAGCTTAGAGAACGTTCTAAAAACAGCGAAACAGTTTGCGAACGGTGATGTGTATTGTATCGTTGGTTGTGGTGGTGATAGAGATCGCACGAAAAGGCCAGTGATGGCAAGTGTCGCGGTAGAATATGCAACTCAAGCGATTTATACATCAGACAATCCAAGAAGCGAAGATCCAGTGGCTATTCTAGATGATATGATAAAAGATGCAAAAGGGAATAATTATGAAGTAATTGTTGATCGAAAAGAAGCGATACGTTATGCTATTTCGAAAGCCAAAGCAGAAGATATTATTATTATTGCTGGTAAAGGGCATGAAACGTATCAAATTATTGGTAAAGAAGTTCATCATTTTGACGATCGTGAAGTTGCTAAAGAAGCAATTACAGGGCGTCTAAACAACGAAGAGTAACAACGTGAGAGGAGGACTACATGTGCTTGAGCAAGGTTTATTAGTAACGGCAGGGGTAGCATTCTTAATTTCTGTTGCCCTTTCGCCACTGTTTATTCCATTTTTAAGAAAATTAAAGTTCGGACAGAGTATTCGTGATGAGGGACCGAAGTCACATCAAAAAAAATCAGGGACACCAACGATGGGCGGTATTGTCATATATGTATCTATGATGGTAACGACCTTAATTATGGCAATTAAGTTTAATCATTTACGTGCAGAGGTTTCGTTACTATTATTGGTGACATTTGGTTATGGATTAATTGGTTTTTTAGATGACTACATAAAGGTAGTTAAGAAAAGAAATCTTGGTTTAACATCGAAACAAAAATTACTAGGACAGCTTATTATTGCAATTGCGTTCTTTTTAATTGGAAAAGGGCAAGCATTTCACACATACATTATGATTCCAGGGACGGATGTTAAGTTTGAACTAAGCTGGGCGTATTTTGTTCTTGTATTATTTATGCTTATTGGTGGGTCGAATGCAGTTAACTTAACTGATGGTTTAGATGGTTTATTATCGGGAACTGCCGCTATTGCATTTGGAGCGTTTAGTATTATTGCTGTGGCACAAGAGCAATTCGGAGTAGCAATATTCTGTATGGCAGTTGTAGGAGCTGTACTTGGATTTTTAGTATTCAATGCGAATCCAGCGAAAGTATTTATGGGAGATACGGGTTCCTTAGCTTTAGGTGGAGCGATCGCAGCTGTAGCAATTTTACTAAAACAAGAATTGTTACTTGTAATTATTGGTGGAGTATTCGTAATGGAAACTTTATCTGTTATTATTCAAGTCATTTCGTTTAAAACAACCGGAAAGCGTGTCTTTAAAATGAGTCCATTACACCATCATTATGAATTATGTGGTTGGTCAGAATGGCGCGTCGTTGTGACGTTTTGGTCTGTAGGATTTTTATTAGCTATGTTAGGAATTTATATCGGGGTGTGGATGTAATTGAAAACTGTAACTGAATTTCAAAATAAAAATATTCTTGTATTAGGCATTGCAAAAAGTGGTTATGCAGCAGCTACCTTGTTACAAAAATTAGGGGCAAATGTTATTGTAAATGACGGAAAGCCTTTAGCAGAAAATACGCTTGCTGCAGAATTACAAGCAAAAGGAATGGACGTTGTATGCGGGGGGCATCCTTTGGAATTATTAGAGAGAAATATTTCTCTTGTAGTAAAAAATCCAGGGATTCCGTATTCTAACCCAATATTAGTTGCTGCGAAAGAAAAGCAGATTCCAATCGTTACGGAAGTTGAATTAGCATACCGTATTTCAGAAGCGCCATTTGTTGGTATTACGGGGTCTAACGGTAAAACGACGACGACAATGCTTACGTTTGAAATGCTAAAAGAAGGACGAAAGCATCCTATTATTGCAGGGAACATAGGCACTGTAGCTTGTGAAGTAGCACAGGATGCAAAAGAGAATGAAGTTGTAGTTACAGAACTTTCATCGTTCCAACTGATGGGAGTAGAATCGTTCCAGCCTAAAATCGCTGTGTTTTTAAACTTATTTGAGGCCCACTTAGATTATCATGGGACGAAGAAAGAATATGGTTTAGCAAAAGCTAATATTTTTAAAAACCAAACAGAAAACGATTATAGTGTAATAAATGCAGATGATGCAGATGTGATGGCTTTATCTGCTTATAGTAAAGGTCAAAAAATACTATTCTCGACAGCGAAAGAAAATGAAGATGGTGCGTGTATAAAAGATAACGCTCTTTATTTCAAAGGTGAAAAAGTTGTTGAAGTAAGCGATATTGTTTTACCTGGTCAGCATAATTTAGAGAATATTTTAGCTGCGATGAGTATTGCGAAACTATTAGGTGTTTCTAATGAAGCTATTACGGTTGTGTTAAAACGTTTTACAGGTGTAAAACATCGTTTAGAATATGTAACAACTATTAACAACCGTAAGTTTTATAATGACTCAAAAGCGACGAATATGTTAGCGACTGAGAAAGCTTTATCTGCGTTTACACAACCAATTGTTTTATTAGCAGGTGGGCTTGATCGTGGAAATGAATTCGATGATTTAATTCCATATTTCAAAAATGTAAAAGCGCTTGTAACATTTGGACAAACAGCACCAAAATTAGTAAGAGCAGCAGAAAAAGTGGGATTAGATATAATTGAAAGTGTCGACACTTTAGATGAAGCAGTAGTGAAAGCTTATGCTCATTCTACGGAGGGCGATGTAATTCTTCTTTCCCCAGCATGTGCAAGCTGGGATCAATTTAAAACATTTGAAGAAAGAGGAGACATTTTTATACAAGCTGTGCATAAACTTATATAAAGTAAATCAAAACATCAGTAGGCTAACACCTACTGATGTTTTGTTACATAGGGCAAAAGATTCTGCCTAAAGAGGTGGTGTTCATGGCTAATGAAGAAGACGCCTGATTATATTCTTATTATCGTTACACTTGCGTTGTTAACAATCGGAATGATTATGGTTTATAGTGCGAGTGCGGTTTGGGCCTCTTATAAAATGGGGGATTCATTCTTTTTTGCAAAAAGACAATTGTTGTTTGCGAGTATTGGTGTAGTGGCTATGTTTTTTATCATGAAAATTGATTATTGGGTGTGGCGGACATATTCAAAAGTAATTTTGCTAGTTTGTTTCGTTCTTCTTATTCTCGTTCTAATTCCAGGAGTAGGTCTTGTCCGTGGGGGAGCACGAAGTTGGATTGGAATCGGTGCATTTTCCATTCAACCGTCAGAGTTTATGAAATTCGCGATGATTATTTTTTTAGCGAAATTTTTAGCGGAACGACAAAAGTTAATTACATCGTTTAAACGTGGATTACTACCTGCTCTTAGTTTTGTATTTCTTGCTTTTGGGATGATTATGTTACAGCCAGATCTTGGTACGGGAACGGTAATGGTTGGGACATGTATTATTATGATATTTATCTCGGGAGCAAGGGTCTTTCATTTTGCAATGTTTGGTTTGCTTGGTGTAGCAGGATTTGTAGGATTAATTGCATCAGCACCATATCGAATGAAACGCATCACATCATATTTAGATCCGTGGTCGGATCCACTCGGAAGTGGATTTCAAATTATTCAATCGTTACTCGCAATTGGACCTGGTGGTTTATTTGGGCTTGGACTTGGGCAAAGTAGACAAAAATTTCTTTATTTACCTGAACCACAAACAGACTTTATATTTGCAATTTTATCCGAGGAATTAGGTTTTATTGGCGGTTCATTTGTGTTATTATTATTTAGTCTATTACTATGGCGCGGGATTCGTATAGCATTAGGAGCGCCAGATTTATATGGTACGTTTTTAGCAGTAGGTATTGTGGCGATGATTGCGATTCAAGTAATGATTAATGTTGGTGTTGTAACGGGACTAATGCCTGTTACAGGTATTACTTTGCCATTTTTAAGTTATGGTGGATCAAGTTTGACCTTAATGTTAATGGCAGTAGGTGTATTATTGAATATAAGTCGCCATTCTCGCTATTAAACCCTGTTTAAAAGACAGGGTTTTTCGTATGTGTGGAAAATACAATATGTATATGGAAATAAATACAATTGAATAAGAACAGGGAAGTGGAGGAATTAGTAGTGCGAGTATTAGTAAGTGGTGGGGGTACTGGAGGCCATATTTATCCAGCTCTTGCTTTAATTAGAGAAATAAAAAAATTAAATCCGGAAGCAAGATTTTTATACATTGGTACAGAAAATGGATTAGAGAGTACCATCGTTCCAAAAGCTGGTATTCCGTTCCAATCTATTGTTATAAGTGGATTCAAACGGAAAATATCGTTAGATAATGTGAAAACGGTTATGCGTTTTCTAAAGGGTGTACAAGATAGTAAACGATATATTCGTCGTTTTAATCCGGATATAGTGATTGGAACGGGTGGATACGTATGTGGACCTGTTGTATATGCGGCAGCAAAACTAGATATTCCAACTATTGTACATGAACAAAATAGTGTACCAGGTGTAACGAATAAATTTTTAAGTCGTTACGTTGATAAAGTTGCGGTTTGTTTTGAAGCAGCTACAGAACATTTTCCACAGTCAAAAGTGGTAATGACAGGTAATCCGCGAGCATCAGAGGTAATGGATCAAAACGGAATGAAAGGGAAACGTTCAGTTGGTCTATCTCTTCCTAAAAAGTCCGTACTTATTTTTGGGGGAAGTCGCGGAGCTAGACCGATTAACGATGCTTTCGTAGAAGCGATTGAACAGTTTGGAAATAAAAGTTACGAAGTATTGTACGTAACAGGTGAAGTGCATTATGAAAAAGTGATGGATGCTGTGAAGGAAAAAGGCAATCCGAATAATGTTATTATTAAACCTTTCATTCATAATATGCCAGAGGTACTAACTGGCGTTGATCTTGTTGTTTCAAGAGCCGGAGCAACAACACTTGCAGAATTAACAGCATTAGGTAAGCCGAGTGTGTTAATTCCGAGTCCGTACGTAACAAATAACCATCAGGAGAAGAATGCACTTTCAGTTGTTGATAAAGGAGCGGCGAAAATGTTACTTGAAAAAGAATTAACAGCTGAAACGCTTATTCGTGATATTGATGAGATTTTATTAGATACACAAACATTACAAAATATGAAGCTAGCTGCTAAGCAACTAGGTATTCCTGATGCAGCAAATAAGTTGTATGGAGTAATGAATAAGCTTGTGAAAAAATAACGTTAGGTGAACGCCCTGCATATTACTGTAATAAGGAAACTTAATATTGGGGGAGAGCGTCTATGGAACAATTAGTAAATGAGCTTATAGAAGCAAATGTTGGTCGCGTGTTAGTTAACGAGCCGTTAGCACGTTATACAACTATGAAGATAGGTGGACCAGCTGATATTTTAATTGTGCCAAAGCATGTTGCCGGTATTGAGAAAATATTGCAGTTAGTAAAGAAATATAAAATAAAGTGGACTGTAATTGGTCGAGGTTCAAACCTTCTTGTATCTGATAAAGGGATAGAAGGCGTTGTTATTCGTTTAGGAGAAGGATTAGACCACTTAGAGGTCGAAAAACATAGGGTAAGAGTTGGTGGCGGATATCCCCTTATTAAATTGTCAACATTACTTAGTCGCCAAGGGTTGGCTGGATTGGAATTTGCAAGTGGTATTCCAGGGAGTGTCGGTGGTGCAGTGTATATGAATGCTGGAGCACATAAATCAGACATATCAAACATATTGTCAAAGGCTCTAATTCTATTTGAAAACGGAACAATTGAATGGTTAACGAATAGAGGAATGGAGTTTTCATATCGTACATCTGTATTGCAAACGAAACGTCCTGGTATTGTTTTGGAGGCGGAGTTTCAATTACAGGTAGGAGAGCGTGAGGAAATCGTAAGAAACATGCAAAAGAATAAAGATTACCGCCGTGAAACACAACCGTGGAATCATCCTTGTGCTGGAAGTGTGTTTCGGAATCCAATCCCGTATTTTGCAGGAGATTTAGTAGAGAAAGCTGGGCTTCGTGGCTATCAAATAGGTGGAGCTCAAATTTCTGAAATGCATGGGAATTTTATTATTAATACTGGGGGAGCCTCAGCGCAAGATGTATTAGATTTGATTTCATTAATAAAGCATACAATTAAGGATAAATTTGGTGTAGAAATGCACACAGAAGTAGAAATCATTGGAAGATAACGGTTATTCATTCCGCTCATTATCATTTATGTTATAATAAGAAGATAAGAACGGCATGAGGAACATGCCGTTCTTTATGTTACATAGGGGGATCGTACATGAAAAATAGTAAAGTGATTAAACTACAAGATCGTGTACCAAAATTAAAAAATCAAAAGAAAAAAAACAAAAAAAATGTTAATCATCGGTTGATTTTATACATATCAATTTTATTTTTATTAGTACTCTTTTTAATTTATTTTCGGTCTCCGCTTAGTAATATAAAAAAGATAAGTGTGTATGGAAATCATTATATGACAGATGACCAAGTAATGAAGGAATCAGGTGTGACATATGATACAAGTTATTTCCGAGTGACAGCACATAAAGCGGAAGAAAATTTAACGAAACGAAAAGAAATTAAAGCAGTAAATGTAAAAAAGCGTTTTCCAAACAAAATTGATGTTCATATTAAAGAATATGTAACGATTGGTTATATAAACAAAGATGGAAAATTACAACCGTTATTAGAAAATGGGAAAACACTTGATGTACTCCCGAATGGAAAACTTCCTGTTGCAGCACCAATTTTTGAACCTTTTAAAGAGGAGAAAATGAAGGGACTAATTGCTGAACTAGAAAAGTTAACTCCGACTATTTTAAGGTCTATTTCTGAAATTCGTTATTCACCGACGAATGCGAATGAAGACCATCTTACTTTATATATGAATGAAGGATATGAAGTGAGCACTACGATTCAAAATTTCGCAAAGCGCATGGAAACTTATCCACTTATTTTAAAAACAATTGAGCCAGGTAAGAAGGTGTTAATTGACTTAGAAGTAGGTGCATATACGAAAGAGTTAGGTGTAGAAGAAAAAAAAGAATAGAACGGTAGTATTCACTGCATTAATATAGAAAAAAGAGAAACGAATGTTCTATCATATGCATATGAATTTACTAGAATGGTTCATTTGATGAAAAATATGTAAAAATTCTTAGATTCATACTAGGATTGGTACAAGTTTCACTTTTCTATGAGTACATCTTAGTGTAGACTTATACTTGGCGGTAATTTTTACACTTGAAATAAAATTATTTCAAGATAAGCAGTTCTTCACAGGTTACTGCGATATTCTTAAATGAATGTTAAATAAAAATAAGAAAAATATAGGGTTAAAAAAGGGAAACGTATAAAGACGTTGAATATTTTTCTTATAAATAGTAAAGTTGCGATTGTTGTTCCATATATTGAGTTGTATGGTATAAATAAAGAAGGAGGTGCCAAAGAATGAACAGCAATGAAATATATGTTAGTCTTGACATCGGTACATCCAATGTTAAAGTCATCATTGGTGAAATGGTTAATGACAGCTTAAACATTATTGGTGTTGGAAATGTAAAATCGAATGGTTTAAAGAAGGGATCGATAGTCGATATAGATGAGACTGTTCGATCAATTAAAAAAGCAATTGAACAAGCTGAGCGCATGGTGGGAATCCACATTGAGCAAGTTGTAGTAGGTGTCAATGCAAACCAGGTACAGCTACTTCCTTGTCATGGAGTAGTCGCTGTTTCAAATGAAGATCGTGAAATCGGGAATGAAGATGTCTTACGCGTTCTAGATGCAGCACAAGTTGTGTCAATTGCTCCAGAACGTGAGTTTATTGATGTGGTACCTCGACAGTTCATCGTAGACGGTCTTGACGAGATTAACGATCCACGTGGAATGATCGGTGTAAGATTAGAAATGGAAGGTACACTTATTACAGGATCGAGAACCTTACTACATAACTTACTTCGTTGTGTAGAAAAAGCAGGTCTTGAAATTGTTGATATTTGTCTTCAACCTTTAGCGGCTGCAACAGTTGCTATATCTTCGGATGAAAAAAATAGAGGAGTAGCCCTTGTTGATATGGGGGGAGGATCTACGACTTTATCTATTTTTAAAGATGGAGAGTTACAAGCGACAAGCGTATTACCATTAGGTGGAGACCATATAACGAAGGATATTGCGATTGGGTTGAAAACTTCAACAGAAAATGCAGATCAAATTAAGTTGAAATATGGACATGCTTTTTATGATACAGCATCGGAAGAAGAAATGTTTACGGTTCCTATTATGGGAAGCGATCAAACAGAACAATATTCTCAGTTGGAGTTATCGGATATTATCGAGGCTCGTGTAGAGGAAATTTTAATGTTTGTTCAAGATGAAGTACGTAAGTTAGGAGTAAAGCAAGTAGCTTCTGGGTATGTACTAACTGGTGGAATAGCTTCTATGCCAGGTGTTCTTGATCTTGCATATGATATTTTACATGAAAATGTTCGTGTAGCAACTCCTGACTATATTGGTGTGCGTGAGCCCCAATATACAAGTGGAGTTGGATTAATTAAACATTCATATCAAAAAGCTAAATTACGTGGGAAAAATGTGCAGGAAAAGCAAGAACATTTTGAACCAGTACCAGCACCAGCACCAATGCCGGTACAACAACAACCTGCGAAACAAAAAACCCGTAATCAAAACAATAATAATCAAAATGATGACCGTATGATGTCAAAAGTAAAACGTGTATTCCGTTATTTATGGGATTAAAATTGGACACGAAAAATGAGGTTCTAGGGGGATTTCGACATGTTAGAGTTTGATACTACTCAAGATCAATTAGCGAATATAAAAGTTATCGGTGTCGGCGGTGGCGGAAACAATGCTGTAAACCGTATGATTGAGCACGGTGTACAAGGTGTTGACTTTATCGCTGTGAATACTGATGCACAAGCGTTAAATCTATCAAAAGCTGAAACAAAAATGCAAATTGGTGGAAAATTAACGCGTGGACTTGGTGCAGGCGCAAACCCTGAAGTAGGGAAAAAAGCGGCAGAAGAAAGTAAAGAACAGATCCAAGAAGCACTTCGTGGTGCAGATATGGTATTCGTAACTGCTGGTATGGGCGGCGGAACTGGAACTGGTGCAGCTCCAGTTGTTGCTCAAGTTGCAAAAGAACTAGGTGCATTAACAGTTGGTGTTGTAACACGTCCATTTACGTTTGAAGGACGTAAGCGTGCAACACAAGCTGCATCTGGTATTGCGGCATTTAAAGAAAATGTAGATACACTTATTGTAATTCCAAACGATCGCTTATTAGAGATTGTTGATAAAAATACGCCAATGTTAGAAGCGTTCCGTGAAGCAGATAACGTATTACGTCAAGGTGTACAAGGTATTTCTGATTTAATTGCTACACCAGGTCTAATTAACTTAGACTTCGCAGACGTAAAAACAATTATGTCTAATAGAGGTTCTGCTTTAATGGGTATCGGTTCTGGTAATGGGGAAAATCGTGCTGCTGAAGCTGCGAAAAAAGCGATTTCTAGTCCATTACTAGAAACATCTATTGATGGAGCTCAAGGTGTTATTATGAATATTACGGGTGGAGCTAACTTAAGCTTATACGAAGTACAAGAAGCAGCAGACATTGTAGCTTCAGCTTCGGATCCAGAAGTAAATATGATCTTCGGTTCTGTTATTAATGAAGGATTAAAAGATGATATCATTGTAACTGTAATTGCAACTGGTTTTGATGATAGTATTGCAACTCAACCACCAAAACCAATGATTCGTCCGAATGCGAATCACACGCAACAACAGCAACAACCAGTAGCTCAGCCTTCAAAACAACGTGAAGTAAAACGTGAAATGAAGCGTGAAGAGCCGGTTGTACATGAGCGTCATTCAGATTCAGATGATATCGATATTCCAGCATTTTTACGTAACCGTCGTAGACGATAAAAAAAGGGGCATTCATGCTCCTTTTTTGTTTCTGAATGGAAAAGACCTGCTAAGCAGGTCTTTTTTTATTTTGTATATTTAAATTTATCTCGCATTAACTGCCCGTAAAAGCTCGGTTTATGTGGGTTAAAAGGAACCGATTCTACTGATTAAAATTGCGCGTTAAAGTTGTAGTACAGGATTTTTAATTTTCGTTACATATAGTTCAGCCCATCTGTCGGTAAAAAATAAAAACATATCATTCTATGAAACTATACTTTTATTTTTTACCGACAGATTATGTCTAGAAATCACAAAATAACAAAAAAACACCTCCGCAAATTGACACACTTTCCCATTGGATATGCATTATACTAGTCTCAACTTAAAAAAAGAGGTGAATTGTTTGGTTGTTTACGCCGACGTTGTTTGGTTGTTAAACGCCTGCATTGATTTTCTTTTACTTTTATTAACAGCTACCGTGTTAAAAAAGAAGATCAAAAGATGGAGGCTTGTGTTAGGGGCATTTATAGGTTCCACCATTGTTATTTTTGCCTTTACTCCTTTTGCTTCTATGATGACACATCCGATTATGAAACTACTGTACTCGTTACTTATTGTGTATACAGCCTTTGGGTTTACAACGTTTAGAAATTATACACAAACTGTTTTTACTTTTTACTTTGTCACTTTTATGGTTGGTGGAGGATTAATGGGAACTCATTTCTTTTTGCAAACGAATGAGATGGTAAATGGATTGGTTCGATCTCAATCGATTTCTTACGGTGATCCAATTAGTTGGTTGTTTGTTATTTTAGGTTTTCCAGTAATTTATTATTTTTCTAAAAAGCGTATTGAAAGCGTAGAAATCACGAAAATACACTATGACCAAATCGTGAAAGTGAAAATTCAATTAGCTGAAGAAGAATTGGAACTAGCAGGTTTAATTGACAGTGGGAATCAACTTTACGACCCGTTAACAAAAACACCCGTAATGATTATGCATATTTCATCATTAGAACATTGTTTGCCATCTTGGTTAACAGAACAAATTTATTCCAAAACAGAAATTCCTCAAATACCAGAAAAAGATTCTGGATGGGCGACAAAATTACGCTTAATTCCTTTCCGAGCAGTAGGAGTAGAGAGTCAATTTTTGTGGGCAATTAAGCCGGATAGTGTGCAAGTTGATCATGAAGGTAGTTCAATCGTTGTAAACAAAGTATTGATTGGGTTAAATACACAACAACTGTCTACCAATGGAGAGTATCAATGCATTGTACATCCAAAAATGTTGATTTCGCAAAAAATGGTAATTGCTTAATTATGAGAGGCGGGATAATATGATGAAATTAAAATTTTATTTAGTATACCTTTGGTATAAAGTATTGCTGAAACTAGGAATTAAGACCGATGAAATTTATTATATTGGTGGAAGTGAAGCGTTGCCACCGCCGTTAACGAAAGAAGAAGAAGAAGTTCTTTTGAATAAATTGCCAAAAGGCGATCAAGCGGCAAGGTCATTACTTATTGAACGCAACTTACGGCTAGTTGTATATATAGCAAGGAAATTTGAAAATACAGGGATAAATATTGAAGATTTAATCAGTATAGGAACAATTGGCCTTATTAAAGCGGTAAATACATTTAATCCAGAAAAGAAAATAAAATTAGCAACATATGCATCTCGTTGTATAGAAAATGAGATTTTAATGCATTTGCGCCGAAATAATAAAAATCGTTCGGAAGTGTCTTTTGATGAACCGCTTAACATTGATTGGGATGGGAATGAACTGTTGTTATCAGATGTATTAGGTACAGATGATGATATTATTACAAAAGATTTAGAGGCTACTGTAGATCGTCATCTTCTAATGAAAGCATTGCACCAATTAAATGATCGGGAAAAACAAATTATGGAGCTTCGATTTGGGCTTGCTGGAGAAGAGGAAAAGACGCAAAAAGATGTGGCGGATATGCTTGGGATTTCACAGTCATACATTTCACGTTTAGAAAAAAGAATCATAAAAAGGTTACGAAAAGAATTTAATAAAATGGTGTAAAGAATAAGACCAGCCTTTATGTAGGCTGGTCTTATTCTGTTTAGTTGTAGAAGAAGGGGGAATTAAAATGAAAAATGAAGAGAAAACCACATGCATAAAATCCCCTTCAAAGGAAATACTTTACACTGTACAGCAACTCCCGATAGGAGGGAACACTTTGACGAGAAACAAAGTAGAAATTTGCGGTGTTGATACAGCAAAACTTCCAGTACTAAAAAATGAAGAAATGCGTAAATTATTTCGTGAAATGCAAAGTGGAGAGATAAGCGCAAGAGAGAAATTAGTGAATGGAAACTTACGTCTTGTATTGAGCGTCATCCAAAGATTTAATAACAGAGGGGAATATGTTGACGATTTATTTCAAGTTGGTTGCATCGGACTTATGAAATCCATTGATAACTTTGATTTAGGCCAAAATGTAAAATTTTCAACGTATGCTGTGCCGATGATTATTGGAGAAATACGCAGATATTTGCGTGACAACAATCCGATTCGCGTATCTCGCTCGTTACGAGATATTGCGTATAAAGCGTTGCAAGTAAGAGAAAAATTGATCGCAGAAAATTCAAAAGAACCAACAGCAATGGATATTGCAAAAGTGCTAGAAGTGACTCACGAAGAGATTGTATTTGCTTTAGATGCGATTCAAGATCCAGTGTCATTATTTGAGCCGATTTATAACGATGGGGGAGATCCTATCTTTGTTATGGATCAATTAAGTGATGAAAAACAAAAGGACGAGCAGTGGGTTGAAGAGTTAGCGCTGAAAGAAGGCATGAAGCGTTTAAATGATCGTGAAAAGATGATTATTCGAAAACGGTTCTTTCAAGGAAAAACACAAATGGAAGTTGCAGAAGAAATCGGGATTTCTCAAGCTCAAGTATCACGCTTAGAGAAATCGGCTATTAAACAAATGAATAAAACGATTCAAGGATAAGGTCTCACCATTTATGGTGAGGTCTTTTTATATGTACTATAGTTTGCGTTCATAGCAATGAGGTCGTGTTCATATAATGAAAATAATATGAACCTTAGTAGCGGTTACTTCCTGTTAATATGAAATACAGTAGTCTGTGTACTTCCAATTCGCCATATAAGGGAGAGGATGAGAGTGATACGGATTTCAGAGTTACAGATGAAGGATGTTATAAATATTTCAGATGGGAAAAGGCTTGGAAATATTGGAGATATTGAGATTGATATCGATACAGGGAAGATTTGCTCTATTATTATTTCCAAACAGGCACGTATGCTTGGGATTTTTGGGAAAGACGTAGAAATTATAGTTCCTTGGGAGGAAGTTATGAAAATCGGGGAAGATGTCATACTTGTAAGAGTAAATCCTGTTAATTCTGTAACAGAATCAATACAAACACCGACAATTTCATAAAGAATATTACAAATTCCTCTTTTTTTTCTGTTGGTATTATGAAAAAATAAAAGTATGGTAAAATAGACAGGAAGTACCATGCTTTTTTCTGTTATTTTAATTAAAAAGGAGCCGCTTTATGAGAGAACCATTTAAATATGTGGACGGTATACTGTATTTACAAGCGTGGAAAGAACTTGGAAACATTACTGCTGGATTTACGACAAAAGATGGTGGGATAAGTACGGGCTCCTTTCATGCGATGAATTTAGGATTACATGTGAATGATATCGTGGAGAACGTTCATGAAAACAGACGCATTTTAGCAAATAAGTTACAAAAACCATTGGAAAACTGGATTTGCTCTGAACAAGTTCATGATCACCATGTTGAAAAAGTAGGACAACAAGAAAAGGGAAGTGGCGTCTATTCATATGAGGATGGCATTTCAAAAACAGATGGCATTTATACGACTAATAACGATGTTCTTTTAACGTCTTGTTACGCGGATTGTGTCCCACTCTATTTTTATGCACCATCACATGGTATGATAGGACTTGCGCATGCTGGGTGGAAAGGGACTGTAAAAGAGATTGCAAATGAAATGATTCAAAAATGGAGTGCAGAAGGGATTTCAAGTGATGAAATTCATGTTGCAATTGGACCGGCAATCGGATCTTGTTGTTATGTTGTTGATGATAGAGTGTTAACAGCGGCACAGCAAGTAGTAAACGGTTCTGTCCCATATAAAAAAATTTCTGATGGACAGTACGCAATTAATTTAAAAGAAATTAATCGTATATTATGTGTACAAGCAGGCATAAAAGAAGAGCATATTGTAATGTCATCTCTTTGTACAAGCTGTGAAGAACAACTATTTTTCTCTCATCGTCGTGATCAAGGGAAGACAGGGAGAATGTTGAGTTTCATAGGTTTTAAGGAGGAAGAAAACAAGTGACAGTACAAGAAAATTTAATAATTGTAAACGAAGCTATTAAAGAATCTTGCACACGAGCTGGACGTTCGTTGCAAGATATTAAACTTGTTGCAGTTACAAAAACTGTAGGGATTGAAAAAACAAACGAAGTAATGGAAGCTGGAATTATCGATTTAGGTGAAAATAGAAATGAAGGTTTCTTACAGAAATACGAGCATTTTGGCTCAAAAGTTAATTGGCACTTTATTGGCTCATTACAAACGAGAAAAGTAAAAGAAATCATTAATGAAATTGATTATTTACATTCGTTAGATCGTCTTTCTCTGGCGAAAGAAATTCAGAAACGTGCTGATAAGATAGTGAAATGCTTTATTCAAGTGAAAACCTCATCTGAAGAATCAAAGCAAGGATTGGCAATAGAAGAAACAGTTTCTTTTATTCAAAGTTTGCAAGAATTGGATAAGATTGAAGTGGTTGGACTAATGACGATGGCGCCATTTACAGAAGAAGAGGAAGAAGTTCGTCGCTGCTTTAAGGACTTGCGCAAGCTACAAATAGAGGTGCAGGAGCTAAATCTATTACATGCGCCATGTAAAGAATTATCAATGGGAATGTCCAATGATTACACGATTGCAATTGAAGAAGGTGCTACATATATTCGTTTGGGAACGATTTTAGTAGGAAAAGCGTAAAAGGAAGGAGAATCTTATTATGAGTTGGTCAAAAGTAAAATACTTCTTTTTTGATACACCAGAAGAAAGAGAAGCAGCTCAATATAGCTATGAAAAGGAGCAAACGGACATGAAGAAGCAGCAAGATCCGCCGGAACAACAAGATGTTACGTTTCCGAAAGCACAACCGAAACAAAATGTTGTGAGTATTGAAACGGCAAAGCAATCTTCAAAAGTTGTTTTATTAGAACCACGCACGTATTCGGAAGCGCAAGGTATTGCGGACCATTTGAAAGGTAGACGAGCTGTTGTAATTAATTTGCAAAGAATGTCTACTGATCAAGCAGTACGTATCGTTGACTTTTTAAGTGGTACTGTATACGCTATAGGCGGGGACATTCAAAAAATAGGACCGAAAACATTTATGTGTACACCTGAAAATGTAGATATTGTTGGTGCAATTTCAGAATTATTCGGCGAAGAAGAAGAAACAAATATAAAGAGGTGGTAATACGCCATGACAACCGTTTTAAATGTTTTACTTACTGCTATCGAGATTTACTCGTGGGCACTTATCATTTACATCCTCCTATCATGGTTTCCTGGTGCAAAGGAATCAACTTTTGGAGATTTTCTTGCACGTATTTGTGAACCGTATTTAGAACCATTTCGCAGATTTATTCCGCCGTTTGGTATGATTGATATCTCTCCACTCGTTGCGATTTTTGCGTTAAAACTTGCTAAAAGTGGTTTGTTCAGTTTGTTCAGCTATTTCTTGTAATAAGAGGCTAAATACATGAGCATTTACGAACATTTCAGACCTGATGAAGAGGTCTTTGTAGATAAAGTGCTAGAGTGGAAGCGAGCAGCAGAGTACCATCAAGTGAAACTAACAGATTTCCTTGATCCAAGACAGCAACAAATTGTTTCTATGGTAATTGGACAAGGAGATGTTGCTGTGCAATTTGATGGTGCAACGCCTTACGCAGAGCGTAGAAGAGCACTTATTTATCCAGACTATCTAGAATTAAATGAAGAAGAATTTCAAGTAGAAGTATTAGAAATTGACTATCCTTCCAAGTTTTATACGCTAGAACATAGGCAAATATTAGGTACATTTATGTCACTTGGTTTAACGAGAGAAAAATGTGGTGATATTTTGCTTCAAGAAAATCGTGCCCAAATTGTAGTTGCGAAAGAAATCGTATCTTACATTGAGATGAACTTACAAGCAATAGGGAAAGTAAAAGTCTCCTTATCAGCAGTACAAGGAGAACAAATTCTACAGACTCATGAAACGTGGGGAGAGAAATCTGGAACGGTTTCTTCACTTCGCTTAGATGTTATGTTGGCTGAAATGTTACATATATCCAGACAGAAAGTGCAACCTTTCATAAAAAATGGTTTAGTAAAAGTCAATTGGAAAACAGTAGAGCAAACTTCTTATGAATGTTATCCAGGAGATGTGTTTTCGGTGAGAGGATATGGGCGAAGTAAATTGTTTTCTGTAGAAGGTAGAACAAAACGCGACAAATGGAGAATTTTGTATGGTATACTAAAATGATTGGTTTTTTAGAAGGAAATCCTCCTATTTTGTCGAAGAAAAGATATAATTGAAAGAGGAAATTTAGATAACTACTTGGAGGTGGCGTTGTGCCGTTAACACCATTAGATATTCATAACAAAGAATTTGGTCGCGGATTCCGTGGCTATGATGAAGATCAAGTAAATGAGTTTCTTGATCAAATTATCAAAGATTATGAATTAGTCATTCGTGAGAAAAAAGCTTTAGAAGAAAAAGTTGCGCAATTAGAAGGAAAGTTAGATCATTTTTCTAACATTGAAGATACGTTAAACAAATCTATCGTTGTTGCACAAGAAGCAGCGGAAGAAGTAAAACGTAATGCGCAAAAAGAAGCGAAATTAATCGTACGTGAAGCTGAAAAAAATGCAGATCGTATCATTAACGAAGCTTTAGTAAAATCAAGAAAAGTTGCTTTTGATATTGAAGAGCTAAAGAAACAAGCGAAAGTATTCCGAACTCGTTTCCGTATGTTATTAGAGACACAGCTTGAAATGCTAAACAACGATGATTGGGATAAACTAATTGAGTTAGAAGACGAAGTAGATGAGCTGTTGAAAAAAGAAGAAACAGTGTAAGCTTGACGTTTTTCTCATTATTACATATAATTTTAAACAACATATTTATTAAGAAAAACGAAGATAGGGATAAGTACCTTTTCAAACCTTATATAGCGAACTGAGGATGGTGTAAGCTCAGGATAAGGAGATTAGTGGGAATATCACCCTGGAGTTCCGCGCTGAACAAATAGAGTAAGCGTAGGCGTGTATTCGCGTTAAGAATATAAAGAGGGTTTTATACATATGTATAGAATCTACTAGGGTGGTACCGCGGGAGACTTTCTCGTCCCTTTTTGGGATGAGAAGGTCTCTTTTTTATTCCGTTTTTTAAGTATTTCTTTTATACATGTAAGGAGGAATTGAGCATGGAGTACAAAAATACATTACTGATGCCAAAAACAGAGTTCCCAATGCGTGGGAATTTACCAAAACGTGAGCCTGCAATGCAAGAAAAATGGGCTGAAATGAATATTTATGAAAAAGTACAAGAACATACAAAAGGCCGTCCTTTATTTGTGTTGCATGATGGACCTCCATATGCGAATGGTGACATTCATATGGGACATGCATTAAATAAAGTGTTAAAAGACTTTATTGTTCGCTATAAGTCAATGACTGGTTTCAGTGCACCATATGTTCCAGGTTGGGATACGCACGGTTTACCAATCGAACAAGCGTTAACGAATAAAGGTGTAAAACGTAAAGAGATGACAGTTGCTGAGTTCCGTAAGTTATGTGCAGAGTATGCATATGAACAAGTAGAACGTCAACGTGAACAATTTAAGCGCCTAGGTGTACGTGCAGATTGGGATAATCCATATATTACTTTAGAGCCAGCTTATGAAGCACAACAAATTAAAGTGTTTGGTGATATGGCGAAAAAAGGTTACATCTATAAAGGGCAAAAACCAGTTTACTGGTCTCCAACAAGTGAGTCTGCTTTAGCAGAAGCTGAAATTGAATACCAAGATAAAAAATCAGCATCTATTTATGTAGCGTTTCCTGTAAAAGACGGAAAGAACGTATTAGAAGGTGATGAGAAATTTATCATTTGGACAACAACTCCTTGGACATTACCTGCAAACTTAGGTATTTCTGTTCATCCAGAGCTTGAATATAGCATTGTAAAAGTAAATGACGAGAAATATATTATCGCTTCTGAATTATTTGAGACAGTTGCAAAAATGTTAGAGTGGGAAAATGCTGAAGTTGTGAAAACGGTAAAAGGTAGCGAACTTGAGTATACAGTTGCAAAACACCCATTCTACGAGCGTGATTCATTAGTTATGCTAGGAGATCACGTAACAACAGATGCAGGTACAGGTTGTGTTCATACAGCACCAGGACATGGGGAAGATGACTTCGTTGTTGGTAAAAAGTATGGATTAGAAGTACTTTGCCCAGTTGATGATAAAGGTGTATTAACAAATGAAGCACCTGGATTTGAAGGCTTATTCTATGATAAAGCTAACAAGCCAATTACAGAAAAATTAGAAGAAGTAGGCGCGTTACTGAAACTAACATTCATTACGCATTCATACCCACATGATTGGAGAACGAAAAAACCAATTATTTTCCGTGCGACAGCACAGTGGTTTGCATCTATTGAAGCATTCCGTAAAGAGTTATTAGAAGCTGTTGCGGAAACGAAATGGGTACCAGCATGGGGCGAAACTCGTCTTCATAACATGGTTCGTGACCGTGGTGACTGGTGTATTTCTCGTCAGCGTGCATGGGGTGTGCCAATTCCTGTATTCTATGCTGAGAATGGTGATCCAATTATTACAGATGAAACAATTAACCATGTAGCAGATTTATTCCGTGAACACGGTTCTAACGTATGGTTTGAGCGTGAAGCGAAAGATCTATTACCAGAAGGATTTACACATCCAGGTAGCCCAAATGGTGAATTCCGTAAAGAAACAGATATCATGGATGTATGGTTCGACTCAGGTTCATCTCACCAAGCGGTATTAGAAGAGCGCGATGACTTACAACGTCCAGCTGATTTATATTTAGAAGGATCTGACCAATATCGTGGTTGGTTTAACTCTTCATTATCAACAGCAGTTGCTGTAACAGGTAAAGCTCCATATAAAGGCGTACTAAGCCATGGTTTCGTACTAGATGGTGAAGGACGTAAAATGAGTAAGTCGATTGGAAACATCGTCGTACCGAAGAAAATTATGGATCAATTAGGCGGAGATATTTTACGTTTATGGGTATCATCTGTTGACTATCAATCTGACGTACGTATTTCAGATGATATTTTAAAACAAGTAGCAGAAGTGTATCGTAAAATCCGTAACACATTCCGTTTCTTATTAGGCAACTTAGATGACTTTAAGCCAAGTGAAAACACAGTAGCGGTAGCTGAACTTCGTGAAGTAGATCGTTACATGTTAGTGAAGTTAAATGACTTAATTACAAAAGTAAAAGAAGCATATGAAACATATGACTTTGCTGCTGTATATCATGCTATTCACAACTTCTGTACAATTGATCTAAGTTCATTCTACTTAGACTTTGCAAAAGACATTTTATACATTGAAGGTGCAAATCACGCGGATCGTCGTGCAATTCAAACTGTATTATATGACGTTCTTGTTGCATTAACGAAACTTGTAACACCAATCCTACCTCATACAGCTGATGAAGTATGGCCATATGTTCCAGGTGTAACAGAAGAAAGCGTACAGTTAACTAACATGCCAGAAGCTACAGAAGTAGAGGGTTCGGAAGTGTTAAAAGCGAAATGGGATGCATTTATGACATTACGTGATGACGTATTAAAAGCGTTAGAAGTAGCTCGTAATGAGAAAGTAATTGGTAAGTCATTAAATGCGAGCATTACTCTTTATCCAACTGCAGAAATGAAAGTAATGTTAGAGTCTATTAGCGAAGACTTGAAGCAATTATTCATCGTTTCTGAATATAAACTTGGTGGTATGATGGAAGAAGCTCCAGCAGATGCGCCTAAGTATGAGCATACAGCGGTTGTCGTTTCTCAAGCAACTGGTGAAACATGCGAACGTTGTTGGGTAGTTTCAGAAACAATTGGTAAAGATGCTGAACATGAAACATTATGTGAGCGTTGTGCATCAGTTGTTAAAGAAAACTATGTAAAATAATAAAAAACTGACTGCTATTGATGCAGTCAGTTTTTTTATTGATGGTATATCGAAATAACTTTCAGGCTCTTTCCTGTGAAGGAAAAATGTGTGTGAGGTAAGCAAATAAATTTCGGACACACTAACTGTACATTACAGCTAGGAGGAATGTACACGTGAATGAAATTTACATGGAAATAAAAGAAGAATTGCAATTGATGAGAAAAGAGTTGCAAGAGAGACTAGCTAAAGAAGTAATGCACAAATATGATGCTGAGTTCAGCCAAGAGCTTGGATATGAAATTAAGGAAGAGATAAAGAAAAAATTGCTATTACATGATATAAAAGAGGACTTAAAGGATGTAGAACGCGCATTATTTAAAATGGAAATAGATATGTACGGTATTTGTGAAGAGACGGGGAGAGTAATTTCGACAAAGCAAATGAAAACAATGCCGACTGCCCGTACGATTCATGAATTTTTCTATGAAAAGGTAAATGTATGAATACGCACAACGATATTATATTACCTTTTTTTAATTTATTTTATTCTTCTATAAAGGTTCATTGTGAAAAGGTAGCAGCTATGCTAAAATTTTGAGGTACACTGTCTTTGTGGGGGAAATGAAAATGATATATTATGTAATAGCGTTATTTGTCATTGCCATCGATCAAATATCGAAGTGGCTAATTGTAAAGAACATGGAATTGGGTATGAGCATTCCGATAATCGATAATGTATTATACATAACATCACATCGAAATAGAGGAGCTGCCTGGGGGATTTTAGAAAATAAAATGTGGTTTTTCTACATTATTACGGTTGTCTTTGTAGTATTTATCGTAATGTATATGAAAAAATATGCAAAAACAGACAAGCTTCTAGGAATTTCATTAGGTCTAATTTTAGGTGGAGCAATTGGTAACTTTATTGATCGTGTATTTAGACAAGAAGTAGTGGATTTCATTCACGTGTATATTTTCTCGTACAACTATCCAGTATTCAATGTAGCTGATTCAGCGTTATGTATTGGTGTTGTATTAATTATTATTCAAACATTATTAGAAGGCAAGAAAACGAAGGAGTAATTGAATGAGTGAAGTAGTACAGGTAACAGTTGCAGAAGAACAAAAAAGTGAGCGAATCGATAAATTCGTTGCAGAAATTAACAGTGAATGGTCACGTTCACAAGTACAGCAATGGATTAAAGATGATGTTGTAACAGTGAATGGGAAATCGGTAAAAGTAAATTATAAAGTTAAAGAAAATGATGAAATTACAGTAACGATTCCTGATCCGGAAGAGTTAGATATTCAAGCGGAAGATATGAACTTAGAAATTTATTATGAAGATGCAGATGTACTTGTTGTAAATAAGCCACGTGGTATGGTTGTACATCCAGCACCAGGTCATACAAGTGGTACACTTGTGAATGGTCTTATGCATCATTGTACAGATTTATCAGGCATTAACGGTGTAATGCGTCCTGGTATCGTGCATCGTATTGATAAAGATACATCTGGCCTATTAATGGTTGCTAAAAATGATATGGCACACGAATCACTTGTAAATCAACTTGTAGCAAAAACAGTAACAAGACGTTACAAAGCGATTGTACACGGTGTTATTCCGCATGATAAGGGAACGATTGATGCTCCGATTGCTCGTGATAAGAAAGAACGTCAAAGTATGACAGTTGATGAAAATGGTAAGCATGCTGTTACGCATTTCCAAGTGTTAGAGCGTTTCAAAGATTTCACACTTGTAGAATGTCGCTTAGAAACAGGACGTACACACCAAATTCGTGTTCATATGAAATATATTGGCTATCCACTTGCAGGAGATCCAAAGTATGGACCAAAGAAAACGTTAGACATGAATGGACAGGCACTTCATGCAGGTATTTTAGGATTTGACCACCCTCGTACTGGTGAATATATTCAGTTTGAGGCACCGATTCCAGAAGTGTTTGAAGAGACTTTAAATATTTTACGGAAATAGTATTGACAAATCATGAGAAAACTGAGATACTGACAACAGTTAAATAATGATCCTTTAACACAGCCCCGTGAGGTTGAGAAGGTAACGGTTTGAAATACTTAGGGTATGTTGTACCCTTTTTTCAAAAGTCCTCTCGCACACGCTGAGAGGACTTTTTTTATACCATTACTCTCACGCAAGAAAAATAGCTTGGAGGTGTAGAGCATGCAGGAAAAAGCTGTCGTTTTAGATGACCAAATGATTCGCCGCGCTTTAACACGAATTAGTCATGAAATCGTGGAACGAAATAAAGGTGTCGATAATTGTGTTCTTGTCGGAATTAAAACACGTGGAATTTTTATTGCACAACGTTTGGCAGAACGAATTGGTCAAATTGAAGGAAAAGAGATGGAAGTAGGAGAGTTAGATATAACTTTATATCGTGATGACTTAACACTTCAATCAAAGAATAAAGAACCACTAGTAAAAGGTTCAGATATTCCAGTAGATATTACGAAGAAAAAAGTAATCCTTGTAGATGATGTATTGTATACAGGAAGAACAGTTCGAGCTGCGATGGATGCTCTTATGGATTTAGGAAGACCATCACAAATTCAATTAGCTGTTCTTGTAGATAGAGGACATCGTGAATTACCAATTCGCGCTGATTATGTAGGAAAGAACATTCCAACATCAAGTGAAGAGCGTATCGAAGTTGATTTGCAAGAGACAGATCAACAAGATCGAGTAAGTATATACGATAAGTAAAGCCCTTTTAAATGTAGTCCTGTGAGGCTGCCAAAGGGTCTTGGCTTTCATATGTCGAATTTGGCATACGAAAGTATAGGACTCTTTGTGCACAGGCACAAAGAGTTTTTTTATTGCAAAGATTTAAACTGAAGGAGGATGTAACAATGGAACAAAAGCCAGTGTTAGACGTTAATGAAGTACCGAAACCGGGAAAATGGTTATTTTTAAGTATACAACATTTGTTCGCGATGTTTGGATCAACAGTGCTTGTTCCATTTTTAACAGGATTGAATCCGTCAGTAGCGTTAATATCAAGTGGATTAGGAACGCTAGCGTTTCTTCTTATAACGAAAGGTCAAGTACCTGCGTATTTAGGATCATCATTCGCCTTTATCGCACCGATTATTGCAGCAAAAACAGCAGGTGGCCCCGGAGCAGCGATGCTTGGTGGTTTACTTGCAGGACTGGTGTACATCTTAATTTCAATCGGAATTAAGAAATCTGGATCAGCGTGGATTATGAAATTACTTCCGCCAATCGTAGTTGGTCCGGTAGTAATGGTAATCGGTTTAGCTTTAGCACATACAGCAGTGAACATGGCGATGAACGGTGCGGATGGTAAGTATAGCATTACACACTTTTCAGTAGCACTAGTAACATTAGCAATTACAATCATTTGCTCCATATTTGGAAGAGGATTTTTCAGCATCATACCGGTGTTACTTGGAATCATCGGCGGATATATCTTCGCTTACTTCCAAGGGCTAGTAGATTTAAAACCGGTAGCTGAGGCGAAATGGTTTGTCGTACCTGATTTCACAGTACCGTTTGTAACATACACACCAGAGTTTTCGTGGAAGATTGTACTCTTAATGGTGCCAGTAGCACTAGTAACAATTTCAGAACATATCGGACATCAAATTGTACTTGGAAATGTTATTAAAAGAGATTTAATTGAAAAACCAGGTTTACATCGTTCAATCTTTGGGGATGGGGTAGCAACATTAATCGCATCACTAATCGGTGGACCACCGAATACAACATACGGTGAAAACATTGGTGTGCTAGCAATTACGAGAGCGTATAGTGTATACTTATTCATCGGTTCAGCAGTATTCGCAATCATGTTTGGATTTATCGGGAAGATTTCAGCACTGATCCACTCGATTCCAACACCAGTTATGGGTGGTGTATCAATCTTACTATTCGGTGTAATCGCATCAAGTGGTTTACGCATGATGGTAGATGATAGAACAGATTTAAGTGACAAACGAAACTTAATGATTGCATCAGTTATACTAGTAATTGGTATTGGCGGAGCGGTACTTCACGTAGGAGAATCGTTCCAAGTAGAAGGAATGGCACTAGCAGCAATTGTAGGTGTACTGTTAAATCTACTACTACCAGAAACGAAACAAATAAAACAATCTAAGCAGATTGCTTCATAAAAACAACCTTTTAATTCAGTCCTGTGAGACAGAAAAGGGTGGCTTCTTCCTTGCACCCTAGTCTCACATGACTAGGGTATTTTTATACAAATGTTGTTATAAATATCCATAAATGCTATCATAAAAATCAGAAAGATGAGGGATGACGATGAGCCATTTGTTAACGATGAGTGAATTATCGGAACTAGAAATTTCAGAAATCCTAAAAGACGCAGAAGATTTCGCGAATGGGAAAGAGAGCAAAACAACAGAGCAAACTTTTGTTGCGAACTTGTTCTTTGAGAATAGTACGAGAACGAGATTTAGCTTCGAAGTTGCTGAGAAGAGATTAGGACTTGACGTATTAAACTTTTCAGCAGATTCATCTAGCGTACAAAAAGGAGAAACGTTATACGACACGATAAAAACACTGGAATCAATCGGAACAAAAGCGGTAGTCATCCGCCACGAGCAAGATCGTTACTTCGATGAGCTAAAAGATAAAGTAAACATTCCAATCTTAAATGCTGGAGATGGATGCGGAAATCATCCAACGCAATGTCTGCTCGACCTTCTAACAATTAAACAAGAGTTTGGAAGTTTTGAAGGTTTAAAGATTGCAATTGTTGGAGATATTCGCCATAGCCGAGTAGCACGATCCAATGCTGAAACATTAACGAAGCTTGGGGCAACGATTTATTTTGCAAGCCCAGAAGAGTGGAAAGATGAAAAAAACACATTTGGAACGTACAAAAACTTAGATGAGCTAGTTCCAGAAGTTGATGTAATGATGTTACTTCGTGTACAGCATGAGCGTCATGATCATTATGAAACAGACATTATGAAAGAGTATCATGAAAAACACGGATTAACGCTTGAAAGAGAAAAACGTATGAAAGAAGGAAGCATTATTATGCATCCAGCTCCTTTCAACCGGGATGTGGAAATTGCAAGTGAACTTGTTGAGTGTGAGCGTTCACGCATATTTAAACAAATGGAAAATGGAGTTTACGTAAGAATGGCTGTACTAAAACGCGCCTTACCAAATGTATTAGGAGGAATGAAACATGAATTATTTGTTTAAAAATGGTCGTTATATGAATGAAGAAGGAATAATTGTAGCAACAGATCTTCTCGTACAAGACGGTAAAATTGCGAAAGTAGCAGAAAATATTACGGCAGATAATGCTGAAGTAATCGATGTGAACGGAAAGTTAATCGCACCTGGATTAGTAGATGTACATGTACATCTTCGTGAGCCAGGTGGTGAACATAAAGAAACAATTGCAACAGGCACACTAGCAGCGGCAAAAGGTGGATTCACTACAATTTGCGCAATGCCAAATACACGTCCAGTACCAGATTGCAGGGAACATATGGAAGACTTACAAAAACGTATTAAAGAAAAAGCACACGTAAATGTATTACCATATGGAGCAATTACAGTACGTCAAGCAGGTTCTGAAATGACAGATTTCGAAACGTTAAAAGAGCTTGGAGCATTCGCTTTCACTGATGATGGAGTAGGCGTACAAGATGCGAGCATGATGCTAGCTGCTATGAAGCGTGCAGCGAAGTTGAATATGGCAGTAGTTGCACACTGTGAAGAAAATACACTTATTAATAAAGGTTGTGTACATGAAGGGAAGTTTTCTGAGAAACACGGATTAAACGGTATCCCATCAGTATGTGAATCTGTACATATTGCAAGGGATATACTGCTTGCTGAAGCGGCAGATTGTCACTATCACGTATGTCACGTAAGTACGAAAGGGTCTGTACGTGTAATCCGTGATGCAAAACGTGCTGGAATTAAAGTAACAGCAGAAGTAACACCGCATCACTTAGTGTTATGTGAAGATGATATCCCATCAGCTGATCCTAACTTTAAAATGAACCCACCGCTTCGTGGAAAAGAAGACCACGCAGCGTTAATTGAAGGGCTATTAGATGGAACGATCGATATGATCGCAACTGACCATGCACCGCATACAGCGGAAGAGAAAGTACAAGGAATTGAAAGAGCACCATTCGGAATTACTGGTTTTGAAACAGCATTCCCACTTCTATACACAAACCTTGTGAAAAAAGGAATTATTACATTAGAACAGTTAATTCAATTCTTAACAGAAAAACCAGCTGATACATTCGGTTTAGAAGCAGGTCGCCTGAAAGAAGGTAGAGTAGCTGATATTACAATCATTGATTTAGAACAAGAAGAAGAGATTGATCCAACAACATTCTTATCAAAAGGAAAAAATACACCATTCGCAGGTTGGAAATGCCAAGGATGGCCGGTAATGACAATCGTTGGCGGTAAGATCGCATGGCAAAAGGAGAGTGCATTAGTATGAAAAGACAACTTATCTTAGAAGATGGAACAGTATTAATTGGAAAAGGTTTCGGAGGCGAAATCGAAAAGTCAGGTGAGGTTGTATTTACAACAGGAATGACTGGATATCAAGAAACATTATCTGATCCATCATATTGCGGTCAAATCGTAACATTTACGTACCCATTAATCGGAAACTACGGCATTAACCGTGACGATTTTGAATCCATTCACCCATCTGTAAATGGTTTAATCGTAAATGAAATTTGTGATCATCCATCAAACTTCCGTAATGAAATTTCGTTAAATGATTACTTAAAAGAAAGAAACATTCCGGGATTAGCAGGAATTGATACGAGAAAATTAACGAGAAAAATTCGTCAATACGGTACATTACGCGGACGACTTTGTAACATGGATGCAGATGTAGAGTACATTGTGGGCCAATTAAAAGCGACAGTATTTACAGATCATGTAAAACGCGTATCAACGAAAGACCCATACCCAAGCCCAGGCCGTGGTCATCGAGTTGTACTTGTAGACTTCGGAATGAAACATGGTATTTTAAGAGAATTAAATAAGCGTGACTGTGATGTAATTGTAGTACCTTACAATACAACAGCAGAAGAGATTTTACGCCTTAGCCCAGATGGAATTATGTTAAGTAATGGACCTGGGGATCCAAAAGATGTACCAGAAGCAATTGAAATGTTAAAAGACATTATCGGTAAAGTTCCTTTATTCGGGATTTGCTTAGGGCATCAGTTATTCGCATTAGCATCTGGTGCAAATACAAGTAAGTTGAAGTTCGGTCATCGTGGTTTAAATCATCCAGTAAAAAATCTTGCAACTGGAAAAGTAGCAATTACTTCTCAAAACCATGGATACGCAGTAGAAGAAGAGTCAGTTGAAAATACAAATCTTGAAATTACACATGTTGCTTTAAATGATGGAACAGTAGAAGGTCTTCGTCATACGAAGTTTCCAGCATTTACAGTACAATACCATCCAGAAGCTTCAGCGGGACCAGAAGATGCAAATGATTTATTCGAAGATTTCTTAGAAATGATTGAAAACTTCAAGAAAGAAGGGGAAGAGTTATGCCAAAACGCCTAGACATTAACACAATTTTAGTAATCGGATCAGGACCAATTGTAATTGGGCAAGCAGCAGAGTTTGATTACTCTGGTACACAAGCTTGTCAATCTCTTAGAGAAGAAGGTTACAAAGTAATCCTTGTTAACTCTAACCCAGCAACAATTATGACAGATACTGCAACAGCAGATAAAGTATATATAGAACCATTAACATTAGAATTCGTAAGCCGTATCATTCGTAAAGAACGTCCAGATGCAATTCTACCAACATTAGGTGGTCAAACAGGCCTAAATATGGCTGTTGAACTTGCGAAATCAGGCATACTTGAAGAATGCGGAGTTGAAATTTTAGGAACAAAATTATCAGCAATTGAGCAAGCGGAAGATCGTGATTTATTCCGTACATTAATGCAGGAATTAAATGAACCAATTCCATCTAGTACCATTATTCATACGCTAGAAGAAGCACATGAATTTGTAAAAGAAATTGGTTATCCAGTTATTGTTCGCCCAGCATTTACAATGGGGGGAACAGGTGGCGGAATCTGTAGTAATGAAGAAGAACTAATTGAAATCGTATCAGGTGGATTAAAACATAGTCCAGTAACACAATGTTTATTAGAAAAGAGCATTGCTGGTTGTAAGGAAATTGAATATGAAGTAATGCGTGATTCGAATGATAACGCGATTGTAGTATGTAACATGGAAAATATCGATCCAGTTGGGGTTCACACAGGTGATTCAATCGTTGTAGCACCGAGTCAAACATTAAGTGACCGTGAGTATCAAATGTTACGAAACACTTCATTACGAATTATTCGTGCATTAGGAATCGAAGGTGGCTGTAACGTTCAGCTTGCACTAGATCCGCATAGCTTCCAATACTATGTAATCGAAGTAAATCCGCGTGTGAGTCGTTCATCTGCACTAGCATCTAAAGCAACTGGATATCCAATTGCGAAGTTAGCAGCGAAAATTGCAGTCGGTTTAACATTAGATGAAATTGTAAATCCAGTAACACAAAAAACATACGCTTGCTTCGAGCCAGCATTAGACTATGTCGTTTCAAAAATTCCACGTTGGCCATTTGATAAGTTCGAATCAGCAAACAGAACGCTTGGTACACAAATGAAGGCAACTGGTGAAGTTATGTCAATTGGACGTAACTTAGAGCAATCATTATTAAAAGCGGTTCGTTCTTTAGAGCTAGGGATTTATCACTTAGAATTAGACCATTTAAAAGAACTTGATAAAGAAACAATGAAAAAACGTATTATAAAAGCTGACGATGAGCGTCTGTTCGTTGTAGCAGAAGCAATCCGTCAAGGTGTAACGAAAGAAGAAATTAATTCATGGTGTGAAATGGACTTCTTCTTCTTACAAAAAATTGAAAATATCGTAAACATGGAACATGAAGTAAAAGAAAATGCAGGAAATATGGAAGTGTTACAATCTGCAAAAGAAATGGGATTCAGTGATCATTACATCGCCAATGCTTGGAACAAAACAGAGCGTGAAATTTACGATATGCGTAAAGAAAGTAATATGACTCCTGTTTATAAAATGGTAGATACTTGTGCGGCAGAGTTTGAATCTGCAACACCTTACTACTACAGCACATACGGTGACGAGAATGAATCGGTTATAACAGATCGTAAGAGTGTGGTTGTACTAGGGTCTGGTCCAATCCGTATCGGTCAAGGTGTTGAGTTTGACTACGCAACAGTTCACTCTGTATGGGCAATTAAAGAAGCTGGATATGAGGCAATCATTGTAAATAACAACCCAGAAACAGTTTCAACAGACTTTAGTATTTCTGACAAATTATACTTTGAACCATTAACGATTGAAGATGTAATGCACATTATCGATTTAGAAAAGCCAGAAGGTGTTATCGTTCAGTTCGGTGGACAAACGGCAATTAACTTAGCGGCGAAATTAGAAGAACACGGTGTGAAAATTTTAGGAACATCACTTGAAGATTTAGACCGCGCAGAAGATCGAGATAAATTCGAAGCTGCATTAACAAAACTAGGCATCCCGCAACCAGTTGGTAAAACAGCAACAACTGTAGAACAAGCGGTAGCAATCGCTGAAGAAATTGGTTACCCAGTATTAGTAAGGCCATCTTACGTACTAGGTGGACGTGCGATGGAAATCGTATATCGTCAAGAAGAACTACTGCACTACATGAAAAATGCAGTTAAAGTTCATGCAGAGCATCCGGTATTAATCGACCGTTACATGGTTGGTAAAGAAATTGAAGTAGATGCAATTTCAGACGGTGAGAATGTGTTCATTCCAGGTATTATGGAACATATTGAACGCGCTGGAGTTCACTCTGGGGATTCAATTGGAGTATATCCACCACAAAGCTTATCTGACGAACTAAAAGAACAAATTATTGAACATACAATTGCACTTGGAAAAGGATTAAACATTGTTGGATTACTAAATATCCAGTTTGTAGTATTCAAAGATCAAGTGTATGTAATTGAAGTAAACCCACGTGCGAGCCGTACAGTACCATTCTTAAGTAAAATTACAGGCGTACCGATGGCGAATGTTGCAACGAAAGTTATTTTAGGTCAAAACCTAATAGAGCAAGGATACGGAACGGGTTATCACCCAGAAGAGAAAGAAGTGTATGTAAAAGCACCAGTATTCTCATTTGCGAAACTACGCTCAGTTGATACAACATTAGGACCTGAAATGAAATCAACAGGGGAAGTAATGGGGAAAGACTTAACGCTTGAAAAAGCATTATACAAAGGGCTAGTTGCCTCAGGAATTAACATCCCAACGCACGGATCCGTAATCATCACTGTAGCGGATAAAGATAAAGAAGAGGCGATGGAAATTGCAAAACGTTTCCATGAAATCGGCTATAACTTATTAGCAACAGCTGGAACGGCACAAACATTAGCAGAGCAAAATATCCCAGTACAAGTTGTAAACAAAATTGATTCTGAAGACTACAACTTACTAGATATTATCCGCCAAGGAAAAGCACAGTTTGTAATCAATACATTAACAAAAGGAAAACAACCAGCGCGTGATGGTTTCCGCATTCGCCGTGAATCAGTAGAAAACGGTGTGGCTTGCTTAACATCACTTGATACAACGAGAGCAATCTTACGAGTATTAGAATCTATGACATTCTCAGCTCATTCAATGAAAGAAATTACGCAAACAAAGCGTCACGAGGTGGTACATGCATGATGCAAAAGCAAAATATGATCGTCGTTAACCAAAAAGAAATCGCAAAAAACATTTACGAATTAGTGCTTCAAGGAACGTTAGTACAGCAAATGAACGAACCAGGGCAGTTTGTACACATTAAGGTAGCAGAGGGCATTGCGCCCCTTCTGCGCCGCCCGATTAGTATTTGTAATGTAGATCAAGAGAAGAACGAGTTTACAATGCTATATCGTGCGGAAGGACAAGGGACAAAAACATTAGCAACTAGAAAACAAGGTGAAATGGTAGATGTACTAGGACCACTAGGACACGGTTTTCCTGTAGAAGAAGCAGAAACAGGACAAACGGCTTTATTAGTAGGCGGGGGAATTGGGGTACCACCACTTTATGAATTATCACAGCGCCTCGTTGCAAAAGGTGTACGTGTGATTCACATCTTAGGTTTTCAAACGAAAGATGTTGTTTTCTATGAAGAAAAATTTGCAGAACTTGGTGATACGTACGTTGCAACAGTAGACGGCACACACGGTACAAAGGGATTTGTTACAGATGTAATTGATAATTACGGAATCGACTTTGACATTCTTTATTCATGTGGCCCGTTAGCGATGCTTCGTGCATTAGAAGGACGTTACAAAGAGAAAAAAGCCTATATTTCATTAGAAGAACGTATGGGTTGTGGTATTGGAGCTTGTTTCGCATGTGTATGCCACTTACAAGAAGATCCAAGTGGACATTCTTACAAGAAGGTGTGTAGCGACGGACCAGTATTTCCAATTGGGGAGGTTGTACTATGAACAGATTGCAAGTTGAATTACCAGGATTGTCATTAAAAAATCCAATTATACCGGCATCTGGATGCTTTGGATTTGGTCGTGAATATGCACAGTTTTACGATTTAAGTGTACTAGGATCAATCATGATTAAAGCGACGACAGAACAACCACGTTATGGAAATCCGACGCCTCGTGTTGCTGAAACACCAGGCGGCATGTTAAATGCAATCGGACTTCAAAACCCAGGTTTAGAAAAAGTAATGAATTCTGAATTACCATGGTTAGAACAATTTGATCTTCCAATTATTGCGAATGTTGCGGGCTCACAAGCTGAGGATTACGTAGCAGTTGCAAAGGAAATTTCTAAAGCGCCTAATGTCCATGCACTAGAATTAAATATTTCTTGTCCGAACGTAAAAACAGGTGGTATCGCTTTTGGTACAAATCCTGAAATTGCTGCTGATTTAACGAAGCGAGTAAAAGAGGTTTCTGAAGTACCTGTATACGTGAAATTGTCACCGAACGTGGCAAACATTGTGGAAATTGCAAAAGCGATTGAAAATGCAGGTGCGGACGGTTTAACGATGATTAATACATTGCTTGGTATGCGTCTAGATTTAAAAACAGCTCAACCAATTTTAGCAAACCGTACGGGCGGACTATCAGGTCCTGCGATTAAGCCAGTAGCAATTCGTATGGTACATGAAGTAAGCCAAGCGGTTAACATTCCAATTATCGGAATGGGTGGTATTGAGTCAGCAGAAGATGTAATTGAGTTCTTCTACGCTGGTGCAAGCGCAGTTGCAGTAGGTACAGCGAACTTCATAGATCCGTTCGTATGTCCGACAATTATTGAAGAGTTACCAGCATTACTAGATGAATTAGGATTTGATCACATTTCGGAATGTCAAGGAAGGAGCTGGAAGCAAACATGTCACAGTCGTTAATCGTTGCACTAGATTTTCCGGGGAAACAAGATGTAGAACAATTCTTGCGCCACTTTGAAGGGGAAGAGTTATTTGTCAAAGTTGGTATGGAGTTATTTTACAAAGAAGGCCCTGCGATTATTACGTACTTAAAAGAAAAAGGACATAAAATCTTTCTAGATTTAAAACTTCATGATATTCCGAATACAGTAAAAAGCGCAATGCGTAGCCTAGCTAGTCTAGATGTTGATATGGTAAATGTTCATGCTGCTGGGGGAAGCAGTATGATGAAAGCTGCGATTGAGGGATTAGAGGAAGGTAAGCAAGAAGGAAAAGAGAGACCGATTTGTATTGCAGTTACACAACTAACAAGCACTTCGGAAGCTATGATGAAAAAAGAGATCGGCATCGAGAAAACGTTAGAAGAAGCGGTTGCTCATTATGCAAAATTAACGACAGAAAGTGGACTTGATGGAGTTGTTTGTTCAACACTTGAAGTTCCAAAATTACGTGAAGTATGCGGGAATGAATTTGTAACAGTAACACCGGGGATTCGTCTTGCAAGCGATGATGTGAATGATCAGGTGCGCGTAGCAACACCGAAACGTGCGAGGGAACTTGGCTCAAGCTATATCGTAGTTGGACGTAGTATTACAAAAGCAGAAAATCCGCTTGAAGCGTATAAAACAGTAAAACAACAGTGGGAAGGTGTAACAGTATGAAAAAAGAAATCGCATCGCATTTATTAGAAATTGGAGCAGTATTTTTACAACCGAATGATCCATTCACATGGTCTTCTGGTATGAAATCACCAATTTATTGTGATAACCGCTTAACTTTATCATATCCAAAAGTACGTCAAGCGATTGCAGCTGGATTAGAAGAGTTAATTAAAGAGCACTTCCCAACTGTAGAAGTTATTGCAGGAACAGCAACTGCTGGTATTGCGCACGCTGCATGGGTAAGCGATCGTATGGATTTACCAATGTGCTACGTACGTAGTAAAGCAAAAGGTCACGGTAAAGGGAATCAAATCGAAGGAAAAGCTGAAAAAGGTCAGAAAGTAGTAGTAGTAGAAGACTTAATTTCAACTGGTGGTAGTGCAATTACATGTGTAGAAGCACTTCGCGAAGCAGGCTGTGAAGTATTAGGAATCGTATCAATCTTCACATACGAGTTAGAAGCAGGAAAAGAAAAACTAGAAGCAGCTAACGTAGCATCATACTCTTTAAGCGACTACAGTGCATTAACTGAAGTAGCAGCAGAAAAAGGTATGATCGGACAAGCTGAAACGAAAAAATTACAAGAGTGGCGTAAAAATCCAGCTAACGAAGCTTGGATCACAGCGTAATATGAAAAAAGACGACTGCGGGGGAACGCGGTCGTCTTTTTATATAAATTCAAGCAAATTCCCATCAATATCAAAGCCTCTTACTACTAACTACTTAGTGCTTTCTACAAATTCATATCCTTTCACAAACAAGAGAGTCATATAAGAAACAATAAATGAGAAAATGCTATACATGCCAATCCAAAAGAAAAATTTTGGAGTAAAAGCGATGACACCTAGTATTAAAAAACTAGCAAACGTTACAATCGGCATTACGTAATATGTTTGCGTCTTGCGGGTTCCAATAACAGAAACGATAAAGATAAGTAATGGACAAATTAATAAGACGAAAATCAATTCATTCATAGTTATGTCCCCTTTTCGAATGGAAGTAATCTGTTTCTCGTAAACGTTTTGAAATAAATACTCTCCTAATATAACTTCGCTAACATATACATAATCCCTTTTGAAAGTCCGTAATAAATGATTGATTTCACAATAAAAAAGTAAGCAAGAGAACACCTGCTTACTTTATAGAATAAACATCGCAACGATTGTGGTGACAATTAAGCCAATTATAACTGGTAAAAAGTTTCGGCGTGCAAGTTCAAATGGATCTACTTTACAAATGGCAGCGGCAGGAATAAGCGCCCAAGGAATTAAAGCCCCGCCTCCGGTCCAGATTGCAGCAATTTGCCCAAGTGCTGTTAATGTAGCTGTTCCATGCCTCAGTGCTGTGCCGAAAAGATTGGCAATCGAACCAGCAAGTGATATACCGGAAAAGCCAGATCCATCTAACCCTGTTATGACACCAACGATAGTTAGTGTTCCCGCTGATACATATTGGTTTAAAGGAACAGTTTGAGATAAGGCGATTCCTAAGTCGTTAATGATTCCGTGTGAACCTTTCGGTAAATAGTCCCCGATAATTTTTACAAATCCGCTATCCCCTAAATAAAAAAGTGCAGCAATTGGGATAACTGGACCAAAGATTTTAAATCCAAATTGGAGCCCTTCTATAAAATAATCGGTCGTTTTATTTAGTCCATTACCTTTGTAGGCGATGAGAGCAATAATGATAATCATAATAACAGTCGTCCCGCCAATAAGTGCTGTTGCATCGCTTCCTTGTAGTTTAAATTGAATCATGCAAAGGATATCAATGATATATACGATAGGGATACATATGGCGAGCCATTTCTTTATGTGAGGAGATAATAAAATGATAGTTTTGGATGGTTCAGTTGCTGAAGAAGAGTCTTGCAACGATAAGCCTGTATGAAATTCTTTTCGTAAGAAGAAAAAAGCAACAGAAGTTGTAACAACGCCCATAACGATAACGAGGGGGACACTTGCGGATACGACGCTAGAAACTGGTAAACCAGCTGCATCCGCTGTTAATTTCGGGGCACCTTGAATAACGAAGTCGCCGGATAAAGCAATTCCGTGTCCAAATAAGTTCATAGCAATTGCAACCCCAATTGGTGGCAGGCCGACGGGTACAGCGACGGGTAATAAAATAGCCCCCATTAACGCGACAGCTGGGGAAGGCCAAAAGAAGAAAGAAATTGTCATCATTAAAAGGCCGATAATCCAGTAGGCAAGTGTAGGTGTACGAATCATCTTTGTAAATGGTGAAATCATCGTATCATTTATGCCAGTATGAACGAGTAGGTTACTCATCGATACGATAATGGAGATGATCAATATAGTTGGTAATAGTTCAGTTATGGCATAAATAAAACTTTGAAAGATACCGCTAACGGCAAGAGGGATAGAACTTGTAGCGGTTAATGCTAATAAAAAGATAAAAATGATACAAATGATCGTTGTATCTTTTCTAAAAATAAAAAAGGTAATAATAGTGAGTAAACAAAGAATATAGAGAGCATGTAAAAGCGTTAATTCAACTCCCACAACATTCACATCCTTTAGGCGTTCGTGTAGTTCATTGTATGAAAGCGGTGAATGTATGTGAGTATAGGGAAAAAAATAAAATTTCATGTACTGTAATGATAAGGGTATAAAATGGATGTTACAATACAATTAATCCTAAAAATGGAATTGGAGGAGGGCGTATGCGCAAAAAAAGTTGGTTTTTAGGGATTTATCCCGCATTAACGGGCAGTAAGATTCCCACTTTAAAAGTTGGCGAATGCGAGGGAGTTAGGTAGGAAATCAACTGCCCGTAAAAGCCCGATTGGTTCAACTAATAATCCGTGGGGGACACCCCCACGGATTAAAGTTTCACTTTATCATTTCTTGTAGTCCATTAATCATTTTAGATCTATTTACAAACAATGAATGGATAAGTATTATGCCTGTTCTCGGGTTTGTGTTTTTGCTTTTATCTCGCTGTGATGACATGAAACAGCATAGTAAGAAAAGTATTGGAATTATGATAGATATCATTGTTGTTAGTTCATTTGTAGTAGGTTTTATTTTAATAGAAGGTCAGAAGCAAATGGAGCAAATGTCTATTTTTCAACAATGGATGTCGTCTGCGAAAGGTCTTTATTTTGTAATTGTAGTCGTTATTTTCCTAAGAGTCATGATAAGAATAGGGAGTTATATAGTAAAGAGCGAATAGAATGGGGGTAGTACGAATGAGAGAGAAAGTAGGGTATTATGGTGTGCTCGGTTGTTTAATAGTATCTATCATTTCAGCACAATTTTTAAAAAGTGAATGGACACCATTTATATTATGTATAGGCATATTCATTTTTGCTCCCTTGTACCGCTGGAAAGAGTGGAAAACGTATAGTCGGAAAAAGAAAATTATTTATAGCATTGAGTTTGTTATTATAATTAGTACAATTCCGTTCTTGCTAAAAAAAGGTTATGAACAAATGAATGACATAGCAATTTTTCAAGGGTGGTTACTTGTTGCAAAATGGTTATACTTACTATTCATTTTAATAGTGGTAACAGCTATTGCTAAAAAAGAAAACAGGAAAATATTTGTAAATGAATAAAAGAAAGTGCCACCGGATAAGGTGGCACTTTCTTATTTTACTGAATGAGCTTTTTGCATCTTTTTTATTAAACGAATTTGTCCACGATGGTTAATTTCATCTTCAAATACGTGGAACCATTTAAAGTAGTTATTTGCTGGTTTGTCATGCCAAAAGTCTGTCGTTTTAAATAACCATTCCTCAGGTAAGGATTGAAAAGTTTCAATTGTTTTAGAGCGTACTTCTTGTAATGTATGGATGTAAAATTCGATGGAGTTTCCTTTTATTTTTTCTCGTCCAATAGCCCCTAACTCTACAGCAGGTAACCAACGTTCTAATTCGGCATCTGTCGGTTCACGATCCTCAAAGGTATGAATTTGGTAATAAAATTCAATAGCAGCCAAGTGATATAATAGCATGCCAATTGAATTTGCTTCTTCGTCATATAAATAATCAAGTTCATCAATTGTTAAACCTTCCACTGCTTGCATCGTTGTGTAACGGGCGTAATTCATCATGGAAACAAGTTTTGAAAATTCAAGCTGTAAACCATCTATCTTATCGATTACAAAATTCAATTTAAATTCCCCCTCTTTAAACGAATACTCCAGAGAAGGAATTCTATGTGTAGAGAAAAACTCCTTTTAAAAAGGGCCATGATTTTAACAAGGGATAACAATTAGTTCTCTATTTGATTTTGTAATAACTTCATAGCCTTCTTTTGTAATGACGATATCGTCTTCAATTCTACAACCGCCCCAGTTTGGTATGTAAATGCCCGGCTCAACTGTAACAACCATACCTTCTTGTAAAGTTGCCTTACTTTCTTGGGATAGGCGAAGCGGTTCATGTATTTCTAACCCAAGACCGTGCCCGGTAGAGTGGCCAAAGTATTGACCGTATCCATGTTCTGTAATGTAATCTCTCGTTACATCATCGATACTTTTCGCAGTTTCTCCAGGCTTAATTGCTTCAGTTCCACGTTTTAATGCTTCTCGTACAACATTGTATATTTTTTTGAATTCTTCTGACGGTTCTCCGATCGCTACAGTACGTGTTATATCGGAACAATATCCGTCGTAAAGTGCACCGAAGTCTAATGTAACGATATCGCCTCGTTCGATTATTTTATTTGATGCAACGCCATGAGGAAGAGAAGAACGAACGCCAGAAGCTACAATGATTTGGAATGATGAAGATGTAGCTCCTTTTTTTCGCATGAAAAATTCTAACTCATCTCGTACATCAGTTTCACTTATTCCTGGTTTTAGAAAGGTAAGGATGTGGTGAAATGCTTCGTCAGCAATAGTAGCTGCAATTTTCATTGTTTCTATTTCAGGCGTGTCTTTAATAATACGAATATTTTCGATGATTTCGCACACTTGAATCATTTCCGCATGTACGTATTTTTGTAAGTTTTTATATTGTTGCAATGTCATGTTATTTTCTTCAATTCCAAGTTTTTGAATGTTTAATCTGGATACTTGATTGGCAACTTCTTCTTCCAAATTCCCTTTATGCATAATGATTTCCGCGTCTTTTATTTGTACTTGGGCTTGATCTACATAGCGAAAATCAGTTATGAAAACAGCTTGATCTGCAGAGAGTAAGACGACACCAGCACTACCTGTAAAGCCTGTTGCATATTGGCGATTTTCTTTTTTTGTAATAAGTAATCCGTCAAGTCCATAATGATGTAGTTGATTTTGGATTTTATCAATTTTTAAAGTCATGTTAATTCCTCCTTTTCACAGTATTGAATAAAGCAAATAGCGTGCCAAAATATATATTAGGGAAAATAAACGATTATCCAGCTATTTTGTAGGAAGCGTGCCGTTAATAAAATTCAGATTGCAATTAGTAGGGGATAAAAACATTGACTTGAGTTGAACTTTATATACATACTGTAAAAAAATTTATACAAATGCGTAATGACACTGTCAATCTTTTTGACAATATATAAAATGACAAAAGAAAGATAGTGTGAATTAGTTAATGGATATAGGAACGAATGTGAATGAATATAAAAAATGCGTTGCTAGATAGCAACGCATTTTTTATATTTACGCTTTTAATTTCATTACGATGTCAGCATCTGGTGTTACATATACTGTTTGTTGGTTATCGTACGTAACGAATCCAAGCTTTGCACCACTCGGTTTTTTCACATGGCGTATTTTTGTAAAATCAACAGGTACAGAGCTAGACTCTTTTGCTTTACTGTAATAAGCGGCAATTTTTGCAGCTTCTAGTAAAGTTTCTTCAGCAGGTTCTAAAGAACGAATGACAACGTGAGAACCAGGTATGTCTTTCGTATGTAACCAAATTTCATCCCGACGGGCAAATTTCGTTGTTAAATAATCATTTTGCTTATTGTTTTTACCAACGAAAATCTCTGTACCGTCACTAGCCACATATTTATCTAATACTGGTTTTGTAGGCTTTTTCTTTGCATTTTTCGTCTTACGATTACGCACATATCCTTCTTCGGCTAATTCCTCACGAATTTCTTCAATATCTTTTGAAGAAGCAGCTTCCATTTGTTGAAGTAAGCTATCAAAATAAAGAATTTCTTCATTGGTTTTTTCGATTTGTTCTTCTACCACAACAACTGAATTTTTTGCTTTTTGGTATTTTTGGAAATAGCGTTGTGCATTGTCAGACGGTGTTTTTAAAGGATCTAATGTGATTTTTACAGTACCGCCATTTTCATCGTAATAATTAACGACCTCAATATCTTTATCGCCTTTTTTCAAAGCGTACATATTGGCTGTAAGTAGCTCTCCAAATAGTTGATATTTATCTGCTTTTCCAGCATCTTGTAATGTTTTTTCAAGTTTAATAAGTTTTTTCTCATTTTTGTTTTTTTCGTTTTGCATAAAGCGTTCTAAATCATGAGCTTGTTGTTTTACACGGTCTCGCTCCGCTTTTCCGAAAAAGAAACGGTCTAACAATTCACTAACAGATGAGAATGTTTTTTCTTCTCCTTGCAAGTGTGTAAGAGGGAAAAGATAAAAGAATTCTTTTCCGTTTGCAGTAATCATTGTTGGTGAATATGTATGAGTTAGTAATGGTTTTTGTATAGAGAAAAACGCTTCAGATAATGCTTTTTCATTTGCCATACCTGCTTTTTTTACAACTTCTTTTGCGAATAATGGGGAAATTCCCATAAATGCTCCGACAAGTTGTTTGTCCATGTTTCCGGATAAAAAGTCTAGCGGTCTAATAAAATCAGCTGCTGTTTCGATAAGAAGCGGATTAACCTTATGTTGTGCTGGAGGGGCAACATATTCAGCTCCAGCATATACAGTACGATGGCGGTTTACCGCTAAAGATATGTGTTTTAAGCTATCTAAAATAACATTTGTTTTCGTATCTACTAAGATAATGTTACTGTGTCGTCCCATTATTTCGATTACTAATGTTTTTAATGATTCGTCTCCGATTTCATTCCGACTGCGAACTGTAATTTGAATAATACGTTCTAAGTCAATTTGTTCAATTTTTTCAATAAATCCGCCTTCTAAATGTTTACGAAGAAGCATACAAAACATCGGCGGTATTGCTGGTGAATCGTAGTTTTGATTCGTTAAGTGCATACGCGCATATGTAGGGTGAGACGAAAGAATTAGTTTTTGGTTCTTTCTGTTTGCTCGAATATGTAATAAAATCTCGTATTTTGAAGGTTGATATATTTTGGAAATTCTTCCTGTGTAAAGAGAATTTGCAATTTCATGTGTAATTGCTCTTGTAAATAATCCATCGAATGCCATAAATGAACACTCCTTTCTAACTAAAAGTTAATTATAGCATTTTTTTGGACGAGGCTGAATAAGCTTTCAATAGAGTATGTCTGGAATCAGGAGGTCGATGGCAGGATGAACTGGTATGGAATGCGGGCACATGAAGTGGAAGAAAGAACGAATACGAATGTAAAAGTTGGACTTACAGAGAAAGAAGCAGAAGGCCGAATTAAGAAATTTGGTACAAATGAATTAGAAGAAGCAAAAAGGCCTTCTGCACTAATGGTATTTTTAGCACAATTTAAAGATTTTATGGTACTTGTTTTATTTGGAGCAACAATTGTTTCTGCATTTTTAGGTGAATATATTGATTCTATAGCTATTGTTGCCATTGTCATTATCAATGGTATTCTAGGTTTTTTTCAAGAAAGAAAGGCTGAAAAATCATTGGAAGCTTTAAAAGAACTAGCCGCCCCGCAAGTTACGGTAATGAGGAATGGAAAGTGGGTAAAGGCACCATCTAAAGCACTTGTTTTAGGTGATGTTATTAAATTTTCCAGTGGTGATCGTATTGGGGCTGACGTCCGTCTCGTTGAGGCATCGAGTTTATATATCGAAGAGTCTGCCCTGACAGGAGAGTCAGTACCTGTACAAAAGAAGATAGAAGCATTGCAAGGGCAAGATGTTTCAATTGGTGATCAAAAAAATATGGCTTTTATGGGTACGATGATTACGCGAGGATCTGGAACAGGAGTCGTTGTAGCGACTGGTATGAATACCGCAATGGGCCAAATTGCAAATATGTTGCAAAATGCAGAGCAAATGGAAACACCACTGCAAAGAAGATTAGAGCAACTCGGGAAAATATTAATTATTGTAGCTCTTATTTTGACAGCACTCGTTGTATTAGCAGGTGTGTATCAAGGGAATGAAGTATACCATATGTTTTTAGCAGGTGTATCCTTAGCTGTTGCTGCTATTCCAGAAGGATTGCCCGCAATCGTTACAGTAGCTTTATCACTTGGTGTACAGCGTATGATAAAAAAGAGAGCAATTGTAAGAAAGTTACCAGCTGTAGAAACATTAGGTTGTGCTTCTGTAATTTGTTCTGATAAAACAGGAACAATGACACAAAACAAAATGATGGTAACACATATGTGGTCAGGTGGAGAGTTGTGGAAAGTGACTGGTCAAGGATATGAACCTAATGGATCTTTTATGAAAGGTGAAATAGAAGTTAATCCAGCTAAGACAAAAGCGCTTTATCAGCTACTTACATTCGGTTCACTATGTAACAATGCGAATATTATTCAAAAGAAAAAGGCGTATGTATTAGATGGGGATCCAACAGAGGGAGCACTTGTAGCTGCAGCAATGAAAGCGGGAATAACACGTGATGCACTGAAAGGGAAGTTCGAGATTATTCGTGAGTTCCCATTTGATTCGACTCGAAAGATGATGAGTGTTATTGTCCGTGATCGAGATGGGAAAAAGTTTGTTGTTACGAAAGGAGCTCCAGACGTCCTCCTGCAAATGAGCCAAACAATCTTATGGGGTGATAAGCAGCAACCGATGAGTGAGTTATATAGAAAAGAAGTACAGGCGGCTATTCATAGTTTAGGTAGCCAAGCGCTTCGAACAATTGCGGTTGCATTTAAGCCATTAAAAGTAACAGATTCCACTGAACATGAGAGAGATGTTGAAAAAGATTTTATGTTAATCGGGATACAAGGTATGATCGATCCGCCAAGACCAGAGGTAGCGCAGGCGGTAAAAGAGTGTAAAGAAGCTGGTATTCGAACAGTGATGATTACAGGAGATCATAAAGTAACAGCGATGGCGATTGCGGAACAATTAGGGGTTTTACCACCAGGAGGTCGTGTGGTGGAAGGTGTTGAGCTAGCAAATATGGATATAGAGGAACTAGAAAATGTTGTAGAAGATACTTACGTATTTGCTCGTGTATCACCAGAACATAAATTAAAAATTGTTAAATCATTGCAAAATAAAGGGCATATAGTAGCGATGACAGGAGATGGAGTAAACGATGCACCAGCTATAAAAACAGCGGATATTGGGATAGCGATGGGTATTACAGGAACAGACGTTGCGAAAGAAGCTTCTTCGCTTGTATTGTTAGATGATAACTTTGCGACGATTAAATCAGCGATTAAAGAAGGTAGAAACATATACGAAAATATTCGAAAGTTTATTCGATATTTGTTAGCATCAAACGTCGGCGAAATTTTAGTTATGTTATTTGCGATGTTACTGGGACTGCCATTGCCGATGGTTCCAATTCAAATATTATGGGTGAACTTAGTTACCGACGGTTTACCAGCGATGGCATTAGGTTTGGATAAGGCGGAAGGAGATGTGATGAAGAGAACGCCGCGGCATCCGAAAGAGGGGGTATTCGCCAGAGGGCTTGCCTGGAAAATTATAAGTCGAGGGTTCCTCATTGGAGCAGTGACGTTAGTAGCGTTTATTATCGCATATAATCAACATCCGAATGAACTGAAATATGCACAGACAGTAGCATTTGCGACTTTGGTACTTGCGCAACTTATTCATGTGTTTGATTGCCGAAGTGAACATTCTGTCTTTCATCGCAATCCATTTGGGAACGTGTATTTAGTAGGGGCTGTTATCATTTCATTGTTGTTAATGCTCGTTGTTATTTATTATCCACCGTTACAACCAATTTTTAGTACAATGCCAATACAAGCAAGAGATTGGTTGTTAATTGGAGGTTTGTCATCAATTCCGACTTTCTTATTAGTAGGTTCTTTATTAACAAGGAAAAAAGGTAAGGAGAAAAAGCCACTTTTATATAAGAAGGGATTAAACTTGAAATAGTCAATGATATGAAAATGTGATATAATTTACAGAAGGTAGTAGAGCCTTGTCTCTATTACCTTTTTCATTGAGTTATTTCATGGCTTGGATGTGATAAAAATGATTTCTAGTATGACAGGGTTTGGAAGGTCGAAAGTAGAAAGTGATACTTTTCAGATTACAGTAGAAATGAAATCGGTGAACCACCGTTTTCTTGAGATGAGTATTCGACTTCCGAAGCAAATGATGGTATTTGAAGACAAAATTCGTAAAATAATCGCACAGCAAGTTCGACGTGGGCGCATTGAAGTGTCTATTAGTATAACGGGTGAAGGGCTTGTTGAAAGAAAATTAAGTGTGAATTGGTCGCTTCTCAAGCAGTACCAATCGATGATGGAAGATATAAAAGGAAAATTTCAATTGCAAGATTCTATTACACTTGGGCAATTAATGGCAATGCCAGAAGTAACGGCAATTGAAGAAATAGAAAACGTAAATGAACAATTTGAGAATAGTTTATATGAGGCTGTTCGCCAAGCTGCTCATATGTTGAAAACGATGAGAGATGGCGAAGGAGAACGATTACATAAAGATATGTCGTATCGTTTACAAGAGATTCACAATTGTGTAAATGCAATTATTCCACATGCACCGATTGTTACACAAAAATATCGTGAACGATTAGAAAATCGCTTAAAGGAATTACATAATCAAGATCTAGACGAACAAAGATTGCTAACAGAAGTCGCGATGTTTGCAGAGCGTTGTGATATTCATGAAGAGTTAGTTCGTTTACAAAGTCATTTAGAACAATTTCGTGAAACACTGCAGATTGAAGAGCCTGTTGGAAGAAAAATGGACTTCATCGTGCAAGAGATGCATCGAGAAATTAATACGATTGGTTCGAAGGCAAATGACTTAACAATTTCAAAATATGTTGTAGAAATGAAAAATAACCTTGAAAAAATTCGTGAACAAGTACAAAATATTGAGTAGCTTTCAAAAAATATATAAAGTTATACGTGGTGGAGAAATCGGATAGACTTACTAGGAGGCGCAAACTATGGCCATGCGGTTTTTAAATATTGGATACGGAAATATTGTATCTGCTCATCGAATTATTGCTATTGTAAGTCCGGAGTCAGCTCCTATTAAACGAACAGTACAGGAAGCACGTGAACATAATGCTTTACTAGATGCTACGTATGGGAGAAAAACAAGGGCGGTTATTGTTATGGATGATGGGCATGTTGTATTAAGTCCAATTCAGCCAGAGACGATTGCACATCGTTTGAATAATAAAGAAGATTTAAGTGAGGAAGGGTAGGTTTTACATATTTATGAGAAGTAGAAGAGGATTGCTCATCGTTCTTTCAGGACCTTCTGGGGTTGGTAAAGGAACGGTTCGAAAAGAGCTGTTTAGCCATGAGGATACACGTTTTCAATACTCTATTTCAGTAACGACACGTAAGCCGCGTGAAGGTGAAGTAGATGGTGTGGATTATTTCTTTAAAGAGAGAGAAGAATTTGAGGAAATGATTCGTAATGAAAAATTACTTGAGTGGGCTGAGTTCGTAGGTAATTATTACGGAACACCGATTGACTATGTTGAAAAAACATTACAAGAAGGAAAAGATGTATTCTTAGAAATTGAAGTGCAAGGAGCAATTCAAGTTAAGAAAGCTTTCCCAGAAGGTGTATTTATTTTCTTAGCACCCCCAAGTTTATCTGAGCTAAAAAACCGAATTGTCGGCCGTGGTACAGAAACTGAAGATGTTATTGAAAATCGCTTAACTGTAGCGAAAGAAGAAATCGAAATGATGGACGCTTACGACTATGTTGTAGAAAATGATCAAGTTGAATTAGCTTGTGATAGAATTAAAGCAATTGTGGTTGGTGAACATTGCCGCCGCGAAAGAGTAGCAAAATATTATAAAGAAATGACGGAGGGTCTATAATTATGTTAAATCCATCAATTGATTCATTATTAACAAAAATCGATTCTAAATATACACTTGTAACAGTAGCTGCAAAGCGTGCACGTGAAATGCAACTTGCTAACAACTGTGTTATTGAACAGCCTGTTTCTCATAAATGTGTAGGTAAAGCATTAGAAGAAATCGATGTAGAAGTGTTAAAATATGTACCAAGCGAAGGCAAAATAATTGATTAAGATATTATTTTCGACAAATTAAAACATAGACTTTATAATTTTCTATGTAACGGTAACAACCTATTTACAAGTAGGTTGTTATTTTTTTACGATAGGATGAAATATTGGTACTGAAGAGCTGAGAAACCTGTTTCAGTATTATAAGTTTGAAAAAGAAAGAGGACGAGCCATATGCTAAAAGGGAAAAAGATACTCCTATGTGTAACAGGAGGCATTGCGGTCTTTAAAGCGGCTGCGTTAACTAGTAAATTGACACAAGCTGGTGCTATTGTAAAGGTGATCATGAGTGAGTCGGCAATAAAATTTGTTACGCCTCTTACATTCCAAGCACTTTCTCGTCATGATGTATATACAGATACATTCGATGAGAAAGATTCAGCTGTTATTGCTCATATCGATTTAGCAGATTGGGCAGATGTAGTACTTGTTGCACCTGCTACAGCCAATTGTATCGGGAAGTTAGCTGGTGGTATTGCGGATGATATGATTACAACTACTTTATTAGCTACTACAGCTCCAGTATGGATTGCACCTGCTATGAATGTGCATATGTACGAAAATAAAATTGTTCAAAAAAATATGATGACGTTAAAAACGTTAGGATATACATTTATTGAGCCTGGGGAAGGCTTTTTAGCGTGTGGTTATGTAGCGAAGGGAAGACTAGAGGAACCTGAAGCAATTATTGCGCGGTTAGAAGAAGCATTCACGGAACAAAAACCACTACAAGGTAAGAAAATGTTAATAACTGCTGGCCCGACGCGTGAAAAGATTGATCCAGTTCGTTTTATGACGAATTTCTCTTCTGGAAAAATGGGGTATGCGATTGCAGAAGTAGCAGCGAACTTAGGGGCTGATGTCATACTTGTTTCGGGGCCGACGGCATTAAATCCGCCACTACATGTAACAACGATACAAGTGGATTCAGCGCAGGATATGTTAGAAGCAGTCCTTCAACATTATCAAAATGTAGATGTTGTCATCAAAACAGCAGCTGTTGCAGATTATCGCCCGAAATATGTTCATGATAATAAAATGAAAAAGCAGAATGGTGATGCTGTAATTGAATTAGAGAGAACGGTAGATATTTTAAAAACGCTAGGTGAGAAGAAGGGTAAACAGTTACTTATCGGTTTTGCTGCTGAAACGACAAATGTAGAGGAATACGCAACGAAAAAGTTACGTGAGAAAAATGCGAATATGATTGTTGCGAATGATGTAAAAGCGCAAGGAGCTGGATTTGGCACAGATACGAACATTGTAACAATGTATAGAAAAGATGGAAAAGTTATTGAGTTGCCACTTTTAACGAAGAAAGAGGTAGCTCGCGAAATATTAAAGCAAATTGAAATGATGTTAGAAGATGATCGTTTATGAAATTTGCAAGTGTAATTGTTGATGTACCTGCCCGTCAGACAGATAGACCGTTTGATTACATTATCCCTAGAAAATGGGAAGATATTGTACAGACAGGAATGCGTGTAGTAGTTCCATTTGGTCCAAGAAAATTGCAAGGTTTTATTATTGAGATTAAAGATTCGGTTGACGTGGAAAGTAAGAAATTAAAGACAATCCATGAAATATTAGATGTAACACCGGTTTTAAATGATGAATTATTAAAGCTTGGATATTGGCTTACAAGTGAAACGTTATGTTATATGATTTCAGCATTTCAAGTCATGCTTCCGACAGCGATAAAAGCAACGTATAAAAAGCGTCTACAACTTCGTAAACAAGAAGAAGTAGCACCTGCAATACTGTATTTATTTCAGGATAAGGAAGCAATCGATTGGGAAGTTATTGAGGCGCAGCCACATTTATACCGCGCTATTCAACAAGAAATTAAAAATGGTACGATGGAAGTCGTATATCAAGTGAAAGATAAAGTGCAGAAGAAGAAACAAAGAGTCGTTCAGCCAGAGTTGCCGGAAGATAAATTAGAATTAGCTGCATTTGAATTGAAAAGTAAAAAACAACAAGATGTACTCTATTATTTTGTGGAAAATTATAAAAGTGTACCGTTGAAATTGTTAACAGAAGAGCTACAAATAACAGATGCTCCAATAAAATCACTTGTTAAAAAGGGGCTAATCTCAGAAAAATATGTGGAAATATACCGGAATCCGTATGACGATGATGATTTTGAACAAACGAAACCATTTCCACTTACAGAGGAACAAAAGCAAGTTATTACACCTATTTTATCATCAATTACAAATGAAACTTACAATCCATTTTTACTATATGGTGTTACAGGAAGCGGAAAGACAGAAGTATATTTACAATCTATAGCAGCGGTGCTGAAGAAGGAAAAAGAAGCTATTGTACTCGTTCCTGAAATTGCGCTAACGCCTCAAATGGTAGATCGTTTTAAAGGTAGATTTGGCTCGCAAGTAGCGGTTCTTCATAGTGCACTGTCTGTTGGTGAAAAATATGATGAATGGCGTAAGATTTTAAGAAAAGAAGTGAAAGTGGTAGTTGGTGCCCGTTCAGCTATTTTTGCTCCTTTTGAAAATTTAGGGATTATTATTATTGATGAAGAGCATGAATCGAGTTATAAGCAAGAAGATAACCCGAAGTATCATGCAAAAGATGTAGCGGTGTGGAGAGGGCAATATCATAAATGTCCAATCGTTCTTGGAAGTGCAACGCCTACACTTGAATCATTTGCAAGAGCGACAAAAGGTGTTTATGAACTATTAACGATGGAAAAACGTATGAACGAACAAGCTTTACCAACAGTAGAAATTGTTGACATGCGTGAAGAACTTCGCGACGGGAATCGATCGATGTTTTCGAAGGCGTTGCATGAAAAAATAGCAGATCGACTAGAAAAGAAAGAACAAATGGTTCTCTTTTTAAATAGGAGAGGTCATTCAACATTTGTGATGTGTCGTGATTGCGGGTATGTTGTACAATGTCCACATTGTGATATTTCGCTGACGTATCATAAAATGAACCATCGTTTAAAATGTCATTATTGCAGTTATGAGGAGAATATGCCAACTGCGTGTCCAGCTTGTCAAAGTACATATATTCGTTTCTTTGGTACAGGCACACAAAAAGTAGAAGAAGAAATTACAAAACTATTTCCAGAAGCGCGAGTCATTCGAATGGACGTAGATACGACAAGTCGCAAAGGAATGCATGAGAAGTTATTAAAGGCATTTGGTGAAGAGAAAGCAGATATATTACTTGGGACACAAATGATCGCCAAAGGACTTGATTTTCCGAAAGTAACGCTCGTTGGTGTTTTAACTGCAGATACGATGCTTCACTTACCTGATTTTCGGGCGAGTGAAAAAACATATCAATTATTGACGCAAGTAAGTGGACGGGCAGGTAGACATGAATTGCCAGGGGAAGTTGTAATTCAAACGTATACGCCAGAACATTATAGTATAGAGTTAGCAAAGAACCAGCAATATGATGTGTTTTTTGACCAAGAAATGCAAATGAGACGAACAAGACAATATCCACCTTATTACTATGTTGTACTTGTAACGGTATCTCATCCAGAATTATTAAAGGCAGTGCAAGTGACGGAAAAAATTGTCGGTCATTTACGAATGCATTGTTCGCAGCAAACGATGGTGTTAGGGCCAGTTGCTTCAGCAATTCCAAGGATAAAAGATAGATATCGTTACCAATGCATGATAAAATACAAACGGGAACCAAACTTAAAGAACGTGCTCAAAATGGTAAATGAACATTATCAAGCAGAAATGCAAAAAGAGCTACAAATCTCAATTGATTTTAATCCAACAATGTTAATGTAGCGGAGGGAAATATGGCAGTTTTAGAAATAGTAAAGCATCCAAATGAAGTGTTAGAAACACCATGTGAAAGAGTAATTAACTTTGATAAAAAGTTAGTGAAATTGTTGAAAGATATGCATGAAACAATGTTAATGGCGGACGGAGTCGGTTTAGCTGCACCTCAAGTAGGGGTAAGCTTGCAAGTAGCAGTTGTTGATGTCGATGATGATACTGGGAAAATCGAGTTAATCAATCCATCAATATTAGAAAAACGTGGTGAACAAGTAGGTCCCGAAGGCTGTTTAAGCTTCCCGGGACTTTATGGTGAAGTGGAACGTGCAGATTATATTAAAGTAAGAGCACAGAATCGCCGAGGTAAAGTGTTTTTATTAGAAGCGGAAGGATTTTTAGCGCGTGCAATTCAACATGAAATCGATCATTTACACGGTGTTCTATTTACATCGAAAGTGACAAGATATTATGAAGAAAACGAATTAGAATAGGTGTTAAAAGGAGCGGTTTTTAAATGATTAAAGTAGTATTTATGGGAACACCGGACTTTTCAGTGCCGGTGCTTCGTCGTCTTATCGAAGATGGCTATGATGTAGTAGGTGTTGTGACGCAACCAGATCGTCCGGTAGGTAGAAAAAAAGTATTAACACCTACACCTGTTAAAGTTGAAGCGGAGAAACATGGTATTCCGGTGTTACAACCACTGAAAATTCGTGAAAAAGACGAATATGAAAAAGTATTAGCATTAGAGGCGGATTTAATTGTAACAGCTGCGTTCGGTCAGATTGTACCAAACGAAATTTTAGAAGCGCCAAAGTACGGATGTATTAATGTCCATGCCTCTTTACTTCCAGAACTACGCGGTGGTGCACCGATTCATTATGCAATTATGGAAGGTAAAGAAAAAACAGGAATTACAATTATGTATATGGTAGAAAAATTAGACGCTGGTGATATTTTAACGCAAGTAGAAGTGGAAATTGAAGAGCGTGAAACGACGGGCTCGTTATTTGATAAGTTAAGTGAAGCCGGTGCACATCTTCTATCTAAAACAGTACCTTTATTAATTCAAGGTAAGTTAGAACCGATTAAACAAAATGAAGATGAAGTGACATTCGCATATAATATAAAACGTGAGCAAGAGAAAATTGATTGGACAAAAACAGGTGAAGAAGTATACAATCACATTCGCGGATTGAACCCATGGCCAGTTGCATATACGACTTTAGCAGAACAAGTTGTTAAAGTATGGTGGGGAGAGAAAGTTTCTCTAGAAGCGAAAGCTGAACCAGGTACAATAGTTGGTCTTGAAGAAGATGGATTTGTTGTTGCAACAGGGAATGAAACAGGTGTTAAAATTACTGAATTGCAACCGTCGGGTAAAAAGCGTATGAGTTGTTCACAATTTTTACGTGGGACAAAACCTGAAATTGGCACGAAGTTAGGAGAAAATGCATGAGACAAAATGTTCGTGAATTAGCTCTTGATGGTTTAATTCAAGTAGAAAAAAGTGGTGCATATAGTAACTTACTTTTAAATAATCTAATTGAAAAAAATGCAATTGATAGAAAAGATATTGGTTTATTAACTGAAATTGTATATGGAACGATTCAACGTCGTGACACATTAGATTATTATTTACAGCCCTTTTTAAAAAAGAAGGTTGAGGCGTGGGTAAGAGTGTTGCTTCGCTTATCTTTATATCAAATGATATATTTGGACCGAGTGCCAGAAAGAGCGGCTATTCATGAAGCGGTTGAAATAGCAAAGCGTCGTGGGCATAAAGGGATTTCAGGCATGGTGAACGGAGTGTTGCGTTCAATTCAGCGAGAAGGTGTACCTTCATTAGATGAAATCAAAGATCCAGTGGAACGTCTTGCAATTGCAACGAGTCACCCAGTTTGGTTAGTACAAGACTGGGCATCTGAATATGGTTTAGAGACAGCAGAGAAAATGTGTGAAATAAACATGTTACCACCAGTACCTACAGCACGTGTGAACGTTGATAAAGTAACGGTAGAAGAAGCAATTGAGTTGTTGGCAAGTGAAGGAATAGAAGCAAAGTCTGGCGATTTGTCAGATGATGCAATTCAAATTGAAAGAGGGAATGTAGCGCATACAGAAGCGTTTAAAAAAGGGTTCCTTTCTATTCAAGATGAAAGCTCTATGCTTGTTGCACGTGCTTTAGACCCGAATGAGGGAGAGACAGTTCTTGATAGTTGTGCTGCTCCTGGTGGTAAAACTACGCATATAGCTGAGCGTTTAAAGGGAACTGGTAAAGTAATGTCTCTTGATTTACACGCGCATAAAGTGCGTTTAATTAAACAACAAGCAGAGCGACTTGGTCTAGAAAATATAGAAACAAAAGCGTTAGATGCTAGAAAAGTGCAAGAGCACTTTGCAAATGAAACTTTTGATAAAATATTAGTAGATGCACCATGTTCTGGATTTGGGGTAATTAGACGTAAACCTGATATTAAGTTAGGAAAAGATAAAGGCGATAGTGAAAGATTATCGACGATTCAACTCGTGATATTAGAAAAGATAGCACCATTATTAAAACAAGGCGGTCGTCTTGTTTATAGTACGTGCACAATTGAGAAAATAGAAAATGAACAAGTAATAGATAAATTTTTAAAAGAACATCCTGAATTTGAATGGGATACTACGATAAAAGAACGTATGCCAGAAAAATTAAGTCCGTATATTAATGAAGGTCAAGTACAAATTTTACCGCATTATTTTGCAACGGATGGCTTTTATATTGCTTGTTTAAGGAAGAAGGTGTAGCATCATGGAAACGACTGTAAAAAAACAAAAGAAAAATGTAGAAACGAAAAAACCATCAATTTACTCTTTACAACTTCATGAAATGCAAGATTGGTTAAAGGAACAAGGAGAACCGAAGTTCCGTGCTGGACAAATTTTTGACTGGCTATATAAAAAACGTGTAAAAAATTATGAGGATATGTCAAACCTTTCTAAAGGATTGCGTGATAAATTGTCGAATTCCTTTGATATTACTACTTTAAACACGTTAGTAAAACAAACGTCTTCGGATGGAACGATTAAATTCTTATTCCAGTTATATGATGGATATTCTATTGAAACGGTATTAATGCGACATGAATACGGAAATTCTATTTGTGTAACAACACAAGTTGGTTGTCGTATTGGCTGTACGTTCTGTGCTTCTACACTTGGCGGGTTAAAACGAAACCTAGAAGCTGGAGAAATTGTAGCGCAAGTAGTAGAAGTGCAACGCGCGCTTGATGAAACGGAAGAACGTGTAAGTTCTCTTGTTGTTATGGGAATTGGAGAACCATTTGATAACTATGATAATTTAATGGGATTTTTACGCATCACTAACCATGAAAAAGGACTTCATATTGGTGCAAGACATATGACAGTTTCGACGAGTGGTATTATTCCGAAAATTTACAAGTTTGCTGAAGAAGAGTTACAAATTAATTTTGCGATTTCATTGCATGCTCCAAATTCAGAATTACGTTCAAAATTAATGCCGATTAACCGTGCTTATAAGCTACCTGATTTAATGGAAGCTATTAAATACTATGTAAATAGAACAGGGCGTCGTATTACATTTGAATATGGACTATTTGGAGGAGAAAATGACCAAGTTGAGCACGCTGAAGAACTTGCTGCGCTCTTAAAAGGTGTAAAGTGTCATGTGAACTTAATTCCGGTTAACTACGTACCAGAACGTGATTACGTACGAACACCACGTGAGCAAATTTTCTTATTTGAAAAAACGCTTAAAGATCGTGGAGTGAATGTAACAATTCGCCGTGAACAAGGTCACGATATTGATGCTGCCTGCGGTCAGTTGCGTGCGAAGGAGCGCAAAGAAGAGACGAGGTGACGAGATGAAAGCCGTGTTTCTATCGGATAAAGGGAAAGTTCGTCAACATAATGAAGATAGTGCAGGAGTTTTTCACAATTTAGATGGAAATATTTTAGCGGTAGTAGCAGATGGAATGGGAGGTCATCGAGCTGGCGATGTAGCTAGTTCGATGGCCATTCAATTATTCCATGATTATTGGAAGCAAACGCATAATATGAATGAGCCTAAAAAAGTAGAAGAGTGGTTACATACTAGTGTTGGAATTATTAATGAACGCATTTTTGAATATTCTAAACAACACGTAGAGTGTGATGGTATGGGAACAACGATTATCATAGCAATTTGTACGCCTAATTTTGTAACAATAGGTCATATAGGAGATAGTCGTTGTTATATGGTATCAGAGGGAGTAATGTCGCTCGTAACGGAAGATCATTCACTTGTAAATGAACTTGTGAGACATGGTGAAATTTCAAAGGAAGATGCAGAATACCACCCGAAAAAAAATGTTTTGTTAAGAGCGCTAGGAACAGAAGAAAAAGTCGGATTAGATGTTAAAACATTGGTACTTGAAGAAGATGATCAATTGCTTCTTTGCTCTGATGGATTGTCTAATAAAGTCCCTATGACTGATATGCAACAAATTTTACAGTTAAATGAACAGCTCGAAGCTAAGGTGCAAAGTCTCATTCAATTGGCGAATGATCGTGGTGGAGAGGATAATATTACTCTTGTTCTTATTGATTATGCGGATTCGACAAACGAAAGTAGGTGAAGTGCAACGTGCTGATTGGAAAACGCTTAAATGACCGTTATAAGCTGCTAAAAATGATTGGCGGTGGAGGGATGGCCAATGTATATTTAGCTCATGATGACATACTCGGCCGAGATGTAGCGGTGAAAATATTAAGACTCGACTATTCCAATAACGAAGAGTTTATTAAACGTTTCCATCGAGAAGCGCAATCTGTTACAACGTTGTCGCATCCAAATATTGTGAATATGTATGATGTTGGAGAAGAAGATGGTATATATTATCTTGTAATGGAGTATGTACCTGGACAAACATTAAAGCAATACATAATTGAGCAAGGGATGTTACCTATAGGGGAAGCTCTTGATATTATGGAGCAATTAACATCCGCCATGGCACACGCTCATCATTTTGAAATTGTGCATCGTGATATAAAACCGCACAATATTTTAATTCGAGCTGATGGAGTAGTAAAAGTAACAGATTTTGGAATTGCGACAGCTACAAGTGCAACAACTATTACACATACAAATTCAGTACTTGGTTCGGTGCATTATTTATCACCAGAACAAGCGCGCGGCGGGATAGCAAATAAACAATCAGATATTTATTCGCTTGGTATTGTTATGTTCGAATTGTTAACAGGAAGACAACCGTTTTCTGGTGAATCTGCTGTTGCAATAGCTTTAAAACATTTACAAAGTGAAATACCGTCTCCAAGAAGATGGAATGAAAATATTCCGCAAAGTGTTGAGAATATTATATTAAAGGCAACTGCTAAAGATCCGTTCCATCGATACCAATCTGCTAATGCGATGAAACGAGATATTGAAACGGCTTTATATCCAGAACGAATTAATGAACAGCCATTTTACATACCAGAAGATATGGAAGCGACGAAAGCGATTCCAATTATCCAACAAGAACAATTATTTGAAAATGTAACTGATGAAACGATTGTTTTAAGTGGAAGTAAAGTGGATGAACCAAAAAGAAAAGAACATACTGAATTAGATAAGAAGAAAAAACGAAGTAATAAATGGATTAAGGTTTTAATTACGACATTTTTACTTTTAGCAATTGGAATAACATTAGCTCTTACTGTTATTCCGGGATTCTTTATTCCGAAAGATGTAAAAGTTCCTGATGTGGCTGGTATGAAATATACGACAGCTGTAAATAAATTGGTAGAAAAAGGTTTTGAAGTGACAGAACCTAATATTGTATATACAGATGATGTGGAAGCTGGAGATGTAATAAAAACTGATCCTGTAGCAGGAAGAGTAGTGAAGGAAAGTTCTAAAATTACTATCTATCAATCAGGTGGAAAAAAGAAAAGTAAGATGAAGGATTTTACAGGTCAAAACTTTGAGAGTGTAAAACCCGAGTTAGAAGAAAGATATAAACAGGTTACTGAAAATTATATTGAAAATGATAAACCAAAAGGTGAAATTGTAGAACAAATACCGACACCTGATCAAATGGTTGTAGAGGCGGAGCAAGAACTGAAAGTTTGGATAAGTAAAGGTCCTTATCAAAATAGACCAGGTGATTTTTCAAGATGGACTGAAAATAGTGCAACTGGTGATTTGAATGAGAGAAAATTAACTCCAGATATAAAACGAGAGTATTCAGATACGGTTGATAAAGGTCTTGTAATTTCGCAATCGCCAAAACCAGGAACTCCGTTAAAAGAAGGAGATAAAGTGACACTTATCATCTCGAATGGCCCTAAGCCGAAAGTAACAAAAACAGTGAAGGTGGATAACATTTCTATCCCATATGAGTCTTCTATAATAGGTGAGAAAAAACCGCAAACAATAGAAATTTATAAAGAAGATATGCAACAAAAGATGGATAGACCAATTGAAACTAGAACGATTTCAGAGTCGGCAACAATTTCTTTAGAATTTGTAATTCAAGAAGGCTCAAAGGGTCACTATAAAATCGTACGGGATGGAGTAACGATTATCGATAAGGAAGTACCATATCCAACTCAATAATAGTGAATTCCATTTTCTTTTTATAGAGAATGGAATGCATTACCCTTGCCTGTTATGCTGTCTACAAGGTGGACTGTATAACAGGCAAAAATATATGATTCAAAAAGCTATACAAGTGATATTGTTGTAAAAAATATTTCGAATTGATGGTAGAGATTAAATATATGAACCTGGTTATATATTGGTGGGTTTTAAAATAATTGTTTAAAGAACTCTAGTCTATTCGTTTTAATTACAGCTTCACTTTATACAAAATAAAGGAGAATTATATGCCAGAAGGAAAAATTGTAAAAGCTTTAAGTGGATTTTATTATGTACAACATGAAGAAGGGATTACACAATGTCGTGGGCGTGGTGTATTTAGAAAAAATAAAATTACACCACTTGTAGGAGACCAAGTCGTTTTTCAAGCAGATAACCCAACGGAAGGCTACGTGCTTGAAGTATTTGATCGAAAAAATGAACTTGTTAGGCCTCCTATTGCTAATGTGGATCAAGCAATCCTTGTTTTCTCTGCAGTAGAACCAGATTTTAATCCTGGACTGTTAGATCGATTTTTAGTGCTGATTGAATATCATAACATTAAGCCGATTATTTGTATTAGTAAGATGGATTTAGTGGATGAAAAGATGCGAGAAACCGTTGAAGCTTATGCAAATGATTATCGTGAAATGGGTTATGATGTATTATTTACTTCTATAAATACATCGGAAAGTATTGCTATTTTAAAACCATTTTTAGAAGGTTGTGTTTCTGTCGTTGCTGGCCAATCAGGTGTTGGGAAATCTTCGATGCTTAACGTATTACGTCCGGATTTAGAACTAAAAACAAATGATATTTCCTCACATTTAGGACGCGGAAAACATACGACAAGACACGTGGAATTAATTGCAGTTGGAAGTGGACTTGTTGCGGATACACCTGGTTTTAGTTCACTTGATTTCATAGATATAGAGGTAGAAGATCTTACATATTGTTTTCCTGAGTTGAAAGAAGCGAGCCAATACTGTAAATTTAGAGGGTGTACACATCTTTCTGAACCGAAATGTGCGGTGAAAGCTGCGGTTGAAGAAGGAAAGATTACAGAATATCGTTATAAGAATTACCAACAATTCGTAGAAGAAATTAGAGAGAGAAAGCCGAGGTATTAGTTATGATTAAAATTGCACCATCGATCTTATCAGCAGATTTTTCAAAATTAGGGGAAGAAATTAAAGATGTAGAAAAAGGCGGAGCTGATTACATTCATGTCGATGTAATGGACGGGCATTTTGTACCGAATATTACGATTGGGCCATTAATTGTAGAAGCGATCCGTCCGATTACATCATTACCGTTAGATGTGCATTTAATGATTGAAAATCCTGATAACTATATCCCAACTTTCGCGAAAGCGGGAGCGGATATTATTACTGTTCATGTAGAGGCGTGTCCTCATTTACATCGTACAATTCAGTTAATTAAATCTCATGGCATTAAAGCAGGGGTTGTATTAAATCCACATACGCCAGTTTCGGTGATTGAGCATGTGTTAGAAGATATAGATATGGTATTACTTATGACGGTGAATCCTGGATTTGGTGGACAGAAATTTATCCATTCTGTATTACCGAAAATTAAACAAGTTGCAGAAATGGTTAAAGAGCGAAATCTAGAAGTCGAAATTGAAGTTGATGGTGGTGTCAACGCTGAAACGGCAAGACTTTGTGTTGAAGCAGGAGCAAATGTACTTGTAGCTGGATCAGCGGTATACAATCAAAAAGACCGCGGTGAAGCGATCCGTATCATTCGTGGATAATGAATGAACAGATCCCTATCCTAGTGAAGTTTCGGGTTTAGTAAGACTTCACTATTTAGACAGGATAGAGCGAAAAATATGTAAAAAGGCAATCTACCGAATGGCAGATTGCCTTTTTACAATAGAAGGGGAAGGAAAAATGATTATTCATATTTTAGCAGGAGGCCCTGCAGAATATTGCGCAGATTTTTCTCGATATGAAAATGAAGAAGTAGTGTGGGCGGCGGTTGATAGAGGAGTGTACCATTTACTAAAAAGAGGGATTACTCCATCTGTTGCGTTCGGAGATTACGATTCAGTAACTGAAGAAGAATTAGTATGGATGGGACAGCAAACAGATGAATTACATATTGTTCCACGAGAAAAAGATCAAACGGATTTAGAGATTGCAATTAGTTGGGCTTTAGAACAGAAACCCAAATTAATTCGTATTTTTGGTGCAACTGGTGGGCGGTTGGATCATGGTTTAGCAAATATACAGATGCTTTTAAAGGGTTTAGAAGCAAAAGTGGAAATGTGTATTGTGGATAATAAAAATGAAATAATGGTGAAAAAAGTTGGTACATATACAATTGGAATAAATAAAAATTTCCCCTATGTATCATTTGTGCCAGTTACTGAAAGTGTAGAAGGTATTACACTACAAGGATTTAAGTACCCTCTTACTAATAAAACGATAGAGTGGGGATCGACACTTTGTATTAGTAATGAACTCATTGAGGAAAAAGGTACTTTTTCATTCGCATCTGGCATATTAATGATGATAAGAAGCACTGATTGAAGAAACAATTTTGCTCCTTGCATCATATAGTGGGCAAGTGGAGTAAAGGGGATTAGGAGGGAAACCATGAGATTTTATACAATTAAGTTACCTAAATTTCTTGGTGGAATTGTTCGTGCGATGTTAAACACCTTCAAAAAAGACTAAAAAAAGCACCGATAATAGGTGCTTTTTCCATTGGCATAGTAAAAAAAGAGCCTAGCGGCTCTTTTTTTTATTATTAAACACGTTCGATTTTGCCAGATTTTAATGCTCTAGCAGAAACGTAAACACGTTGAACTTTACCGTCGATGCGTACGCGAACTTTTTGAAGGTTAGCGCCCCATTTACGTTTTGTAGCGTTCATTGCGTGAGAACGAGAGTTACCAGAACGAGCTTTTCTTCCAGTGATAGCACAAACACGAGCCATTTATATTTCCCTCCCTTGACACCTTACCATACGTAATTTTTCAATGTTAGTCTTTTTTGCGATGCTAAAAACACTACTATAATTTAACACAACTAAAAAGAGAATGCAACACTGTAGAAAAAAGAAATCAAGAAAAATTACTTGACACTATATGTAAGTGAAGAAAAGTTGAAATCAAGAAAATTTGCTTGACATATTATAGTGGTACATGTTGTATAATAACAATGGACTATTTTGCTCATCATAGAAAAGTGTAGTATAAAACATAAAATATGAGAGTGAAAAGAAAGAACGATGGAATTTTCTTTGAAAAGATTATATGATAGTAACTAAAGTAGTCTAGCTCACTTTCACCATTTATGAAGGGGGAAACGAGATGTCAATTGAAATTAAAACGAAGTACGGTCAAATTGATATTAGTACAGATGTAATTGCAACAATTGCTGGAGGTGCCGCGGTAGATTGCTACGGTATCGTAGGTATGGCATCAAAAAATCAGTTAAAAGATGGATTAACAGACATTTTACGAAAAGAAAACTTCACTAGAGGTGTTATTGTTCGTAAAGATGAAGATGAAGTACATATTGATATGTATATTATTGTGAGCTATGGTACGAAAATTTCAGAAGTAGCACATAACGTGCAGACGAAAGTGAAATATACATTAGATCAAACTGTAGGACTAGCAGTAGATTCTGTAAACATCTACGTACAAGGAGTTAAAGTAATAAACTTGTAATGTGCATTAAGGAGGAAAATCTGTGTCAATTCAAAAAATTGATGGGAAACGTTTATCACAAATGATCATGCAAGGAGCGAATAATTTAACAAATAATGTTCAGCTTGTTGATGCATTAAACGTATTTCCAGTTCCAGATGGCGATACCGGTACAAACATGAACTTATCAATGACTTCAGGCGCACGTGAAGTGAAAGCAAATCCTTCACAGCACGCTGGTAAAGTCGGTGTAAGTTTAGCCAAAGGATTATTAATGGGAGCTCGTGGTAACTCTGGTGTTATTTTATCTCAGTTATTCCGTGGTTTTTCAAAATCCATTGAACAAAAAGAAGAATTAACAACAGTTGATTTTGCTGCAGCTTTAGATGCTGGGGTAGAAGCGGCTTACAAAGCGGTTATGAAACCGATTGAAGGAACGATTTTAACGGTTGCAAGAGAAACGGGTAAATATGCAGTGACAGTTGCGAAAAAACAGCGCGACTTTGTTTTGTTTATGGAAGACGTTGTGAAAGAAGCCAATGCATCGTTAAATCGTACGCCAGATTTATTACCTGTATTAAAACAAGTTGGCGTTGTAGATAGCGGTGGTAAAGGTCTTGTTGTTGTATATGAAGGATTTTTAGCTGACTTAAAAGGAGAAACAATTTCTTCTGATGTGTCTGCCCAACCATCTATGAATGACATGGTACGCGCAGAACATCACCGTAGTGTACAAAGCCAATTGAGTACAGAAGATATAAAGTATGGATATTGCACGGAATTCATGGTGAAATTAGAGCCTGAAAAAATGAAGGAACATAATTTCTCTGAACAAAAATTCCGTGAAGATATTAGTGTATACGGAGATTCACTACTTGTTGTATCAGATGATGAGGTTGTTAAGGTTCATATTCATGCGGAACATCCTGGAGATCCTATGAATTATGGGCAACGCTATGGTAGTTTAATTAAGATTAAAGTAGAAAATATGCGTGAACAGCATACCGCTTTATTAGATGAACCTACTATGGTTCCTGAGCAAACAACTCAATCGAAAGAAAAACAACCATATGGTATCGTAACTGTAGCTATGGGATCTGGTATTAAAACTTTATTTGAGAGCATTGGTGCAACGAAAGTAATCGAAGGTGGCCAAACGATGAATCCGAGTACGGAGGATATTGTGAAGGCGATTGAAGAGGCGAATGCTGAAAAAATCATCATCTTACCAAATAACGGAAACATCGTGATGGCAGCAGAACAAGCAGCGTCAGTTGTTGATCAAGAAGTTATTGTTATTCGTTCAAAAACAGTTCCTCAAGGTATGGCTGCAATGTTAGCATTTAATCCAGTTGGAACGTTAGAAGAAAATGAAGAAAACATGAAAGAAGCTTTATCTCATGTGAAAACGGGTCAAATTACGTATGCTGTTCGTGATACGGAAATTGACGGTGTAGCAATTCAAAAAGACGATTTCATGTGCATTGCAGATGGAAAAATCGTATCAACAAATGCTGAAAAAGTAGGAGCTGCAAAGCAATTATTAGAAGCATTGATTGATGAAGAGTCTGAAATCGTAACGATTCTACAAGGTGAAGATGCAACTGATGAAGAAGTAGCTGAGTTAGTTGCATTTGTAGAAGAGAAATTTGAAGATGCTGAAGTAGAAGTACATGCTGGGAATCAACCGGTGTATTCTTTCATCTTCTCTGTAGAATAAAAAAGATTCGTTTTGAAAATAAATGGATCACTTACTTGCTAATGGATCAGAAGTAGTAATGTGAACGTTATTACTAGTTTTTATTCAAAAGGCTAGCATATGGAATAAAGAAAAGAGCCTTGCTGCTAATAGTGAGGCTCTTTTTTACTTGTTGTGTATAAGGGATTTGAGTAGTTTCTCTTAGAATGCCTATGATAGAATATATAAGGTGAAAGATAGCGATTGCAGATGTTAATTGATACTCAAATAGAGTGTAACAAAGAAAATAATGTGACGGAGTGTGAGAATCTTGAATGAAGTTGTACAAGTTCCTGTTACAGATGTAAAGGGAATCGGAGGAGAAACATCTGAATTACTACACGAGATGGGAATTTATACAGTTTCTCATCTATTAGAGCATTTTCCGTACCGTTATGAAGATTATGCGATGAAAGATCTTGCTGAAGTAAAGCATGATGAGCGTGTAACAGTTGAAGGGAAAGTTCATAGTGCTCCGTTACTACAATACTATGGTAAGAAAAAATCACGTCTTACAGTTCGTGTTCTCGTCGGTCGTTATTTAATTACGGCTGTATGTTTTAATAGACCTTACTATAAGCAAAAGTTAAATTTGGATGAAACGGTAACGATTACTGGTAAATGGGATCAACATCGTCAAACAATTGCTGTATCAGAGCTTCATTTTGGACCGGTTGTTCGTCAACAAGAAGTAGAGCCTGTATATTCAGTGAAAGGAAAGCTTACAGTAAAACAGATGCGCCGTTTTATTGCACAAGCGCTAAAGGAGTATGGAGATTCTATAGTCGAAGTGCTACCAGATGGTTTGTTAAATCGGTATAAATTATTACCACGTTATGAAGCACTCAGGGCGTTGCATTTTCCGGTAGGGCAAGAAGATTTAAAGCAAGCTCGTCGCCGTTTTGTATATGAGGAGTTTTTCTTATTTCAGCTAAAAATGCAAACACTAAGGAAAATGGAGAGAGAAAATTCAAAAGGTACGAAGAAGGAAATCCCGTCAACAGAATTACAAGAATTTATCGATGCACTTCCGTTTCCGTTAACTGGTGCACAGCGCCGGGTTGTAGATGAAATTTTAAAAGATATGACATCTCCTTATCGGATGAACAGGCTGTTGCAAGGTGACGTTGGTTCTGGGAAAACAGTTGTTGCTGCGATTGGTCTCTATGCCGCAAAATTAGCTCATTATCAAGGTGCTTTAATGGTTCCTACAGAAATTTTAGCCGAACAACATTATCAGTCGCTTGCGGAGACGTTTTCTCATTTCGGTATGACGGTTGAACTGTTAACGAGTTCTGTTAAGGGTGCGAGACGTCGGGAAATTTTGGCGAGATTAGAGCAGGGAGAAGTAGATATCCTTGTTGGGACGCACGCTTTAATTCAAGATGAAGTTATATTTCATAGGTTAGGTCTCGTTATTACCGATGAACAGCATCGATTTGGTGTAGCGCAGCGCCGGGTTTTACGTGAGAAAGGTGAAAGTCCAGATGTATTGTTTATGACGGCAACCCCAATTCCGCGAACGTTAGCTATTACGGCATTTGGAGAGATGGACGTTTCTATTATCGATGAAATGCCAGCTGGTAGAAAGGTAATCGAAACGTATTGGGCAAAACATGATATGTTAGACCGTGTTCTCGGCTTTGTGGAGAAAGAGATAAAAAAAGGAAGACAGGCATATGTTATTTGTCCTCTTATTGAAGAGTCTGAGAAACTTGATGTACAAAATGCTATCGATTTACATAGTATGCTGACTCATCATTATCAAGGTAAGTGCCAAGTTGGATTAATGCATGGGAGACTATCATCTCAAGAAAAAGAAGAGATAATGGGACAGTTTAGTGAAAATAAAGTGCAAATTCTTGTTTCGACAACAGTTGTTGAAGTAGGTGTGAATGTACCAAATGCGACTGTTATGGTTATTTATGACGCGGAGCGTTTCGGTTTATCGCAGCTTCATCAGCTCAGGGGGCGTGTTGGGCGTGGTAGTGAACAATCATATTGCTTATTAATTGCAGACCCGAAATCAGAAACAGGAAAAGAAAGAATGCGTATTATGACTGAAACAAATGATGGATTTGTATTGTCAGAAAAAGATTTAGAGTTACGAGGTCCTGGGGATTTCTTTGGAAGTAAGCAAAGTGGTCTACCAGAATTTAAGGTTGCTGATATGGTACATGATTATCGGGCGTTAGAAACAGCGAGACAAGATGCGGCGATACTAGTTGATTCAGAAGCGTTTTGGCATAATGATCAGTATGCTTCGTTGCGTACTTATCTTGACGGAACAGGTGTGTTCCAGGGAGAGAAGCTCGATTAAAAGTAGTCTGCAAAAGTTTTTGTTGCATTCTACTTTTAATGATTATATACTACTGTTAGTACCTAGTCATAAAAATGGATGGTGCGGTATGAAAAAGAGAAGAAGTAAAAAAGAAAGACAAGAATTATTACAACAAACAATAGAAACGAATCCTTTTATAACGGATGAAGATTTAGCAGAAAAATTTCAAGTGAGCATACAGACTGTTCGTCTGGATCGTATGGAGTTATCTATTCCTGAATTGAGAGAACGAATTAAGCATGTGGCTACAAAACAACATGAAGAAGACGTGAAATCTTTACCGTTAGAAGAGGTTGTCGGAGAAATTATCGATATAGAATTAGATAGACATGCGATATCTATCTTTGAAGTAAAGGTAGAACATGTATTTAAAAGAAATCAAATTGCTCGTGGGCATCATTTGTTTGCGCAAGCAAACTCACTAGCTGTTGCAGTTATTGATGAAGAATTAGCTTTAACTGCAAAGTCTACCATTCGATACATTCGTCCTGTAAAATTAGGAGAACGTGTAGTTGCAAAAGCGCGCGTTGAAGATGTAGAGAATGATAAAGGACGGACGGTTGTCAAAGTGCGTAGCTTTGTTGGAGAAGAACTTGTTTTTACAGGCACTTTTGAAATGTATCGATCTAGTAATAATAGTGAGGAAGGTAACAACTTATGAAAATCGCAATAGATGCAATGGGCGGAGATCACGCTCCAAAGGCTGTAGTATTAGGAGCAATGAAAGCTATTAAGGAATATTCAGATTTACATATTACGTTAGTAGGGAAAGAAGCAGAAATCCGTCAATACTTAACGAGTGAAGAGCGAATTACTATCCTTCATACAGACGAAAAAATTGAATCGACAGATGAGCCAGTAAGGGCGGTTCGTCGAAAAAAACAAGCTTCAATGGTACTAGCAGCGCAGCAAGTGAAAGATGGTATTGCAGATGCTTGTATATCAGCAGGTAGTACAGGGGCTTTAATGGCAGCAGGATTATTTGTTGTCGGTCGTATGGAAGGAATTGAACGACCAGCTTTATCACCGACAATGCCAACTGTTGATGGAGAAGGTTTTGTTATGTTAGATGTTGGAGCAAACGTTGATGCAAAACCAGTTCATTTATATCAATATGCAGTGATGGGTTCTGTTTACGCAGAGAAGGTAAGAGGAATTAAAAACCCTCGTGTTGGACTTTTAAATGTTGGAACAGAGGATGGAAAAGGAAACGAGCTTTCAAAACAGGTCTTTGCTATGCTCAAAGATGCACCAATTAATTTTGTTGGAAACGTTGAATCAAGAGATTTATTGCAAGGTGTAGCAGATGTTGTTGTGTGTGATGGTTTTACAGGGAACGTAGCTCTAAAATCACTAGAAGGAACCGCGCTTGCGCTATTCTCTATGTTAAAAGAGCAATTAATGAGTTCGTTTACGAGCAAATTAGCAGCAGCGGTATTAAAACCAAAACTTATGGTATTAAAAGATAAAATGGATTATTCGGAGTATGGAGGAGCGGCATTGTTTGGATTGAAAGCTCCTGTCATTAAGGCTCACGGTTCTTCAAATGACCAATCGATATTTAGTGCGATTCGTCAAACGAGAGAAATGGTAGCGAAAGAAGTAATTCCTACAATTTCAAGTGTAATGGAGAAGGAGCCGCTTCAATAAGAGGAGGATTTGAAATGGGAAAAATAGCATTTCTTTTTCCGGGCCAAGGTTCACAGGCAGTTGGAATGGGTAGACAGTTAGCGGAGAATAATAACGAGGTTGCGAAAGTGTTTGCGAAAGCAGATGAGGTGTTACACGATTCACTTTCAGAGGTGATTTTTGAAGGGCCGCAGGAAAAGCTTACATTAACGACAAATGCACAACCTGCATTATTAACAACGAGTTTTGCTATTTTGACAGCTTTGAAAGAGTATGACATTACACCTGATTTTGTAGCAGGACATAGTTTAGGTGAATATAGCGCTCTTGTGGCAGCTGGTGCTATAACTTTTGAAGATGCTGTATATGCTGTAAGAAAACGTGGCGAATATATGGAAGAAGCCGTTCCTGGTGGGGAAGGGGCAATGGCAGCTATTTTAGGTGCTGATCCAGATATGCTGAAACGAGTTACAGAAGAAGTAACAAGTGAAGGGTATGCAGTACAGATTGCAAACATGAATAGTACGAAGCAAATTGTAATTTCTGGAACAAATCAAGGGGTAGAACTTGCTTCTCAAAGAGCGAAAGAAAATGGTGCTAAAAGAGCAATTCCGCTTAAAGTAAGTGGACCATTTCATTCCTCTCTTATGAAGCCAGCTGCTGAGAAGTTTCAAAGTGTGTTAGATGAAATTACAATTCAGGATACGAATATTCCTGTTATAGCAAATGTTACAGCAGATGTTATTACACGTGGTGCAGATATTCAAGAGAAGCTAATTGAACAACTGTATTCACCTGTATTATGGTACCCATCTATTGAAACTATGGTGAAACAAGGTGTGGATATATTTATTGAAATTGGACCTGGAAAAGTACTTGCTGGGCTTATGAAGTCGATTGATTCATCAGTGAAAGCATATGCCATATATGATGAAGCGACATTAAAAGATACCATTTCAAATTTGAGAGGAGAAAACTGATGTTAAAAGGGAAAGTAGCATTAGTAACTGGTGCTTCACGTGGAATTGGTCGCGCGATTGCAATCGATTTAGCGAAACAAGGGGCAAATGTAGTAGTAAATTATGCTGGTAATGAACAAAAGGCGAATGAAGTAGTAGATGAAATCAAGAAATTAGGTTCAGATGCAATTGCGGTAAGAGCAGATGTTGCAAATGCTGAAGATGTTACAAATATGGTGAAACAAACAGTAGATACATTTGGACAAGTCAATATTCTTGTAAATAACGCTGGCGTAACAAAAGATAATTTATTAATGCGTATGAAAGAAGAAGAATGGGATACAGTTATTAATACAAACTTAAAAGGTGTATTCTTATGTACAAAAGCAGTATCTCGTTATATGATGCGCCAACGTCATGGTAGAATAATAAATATTGCTTCTGTTGTTGGTGTTGTAGGAAATCCAGGGCAGGCTAATTATGTTGCTGCTAAAGCTGGTGTAATTGGATTAACAAAAACATCAGCAAAAGAATTAGCAAGTCGAAATATAACTGTTAATGCAATTGCTCCTGGATTTATTGCAACTGATATGACGGACGTATTAGATGAAAATATAAAAGGTGAAATGTTAAAAGTTATTCCGGCTGCACAGTTTGGTGAAGCGCAAGATATCGCGAATGCTGTAACGTTTTTTGCTTCGGAGCAAAGCAAATATGTTACAGGACAAACGTTAAATGTTGATGGCGGAATGGTAATGTAATAAAAGAATCGATTTCATCTAGTTTTTTTGGACAATATTTAATATAATATTTGAGGGGAGGTGAATGGAATGGCAGATGTTTTAGAGCGTGTAACAAAAATCATCGTTGATCGTTTAGGTGTAGAAGAAACTGAAGTAGTACCAGCTGCAAGCTTTAAAGAAGATTTAGGCGCAGACTCCCTAGATGTAGTAGAACTTGTAATGCAATTAGAAGATGAATTCGAAATGGAAATTTCTGATGAAGATGCTGAAAAGATTGCTACTGTTGGCGATGCTGTGACTTACATAGAGAGTCATCTATAATGCTTAAGTGAAGTCCCGTTATTTAGCGGGGCTTTCTCGGCTTATATCTGGAGGGACCTATGCCGTACCGAAAATATAGAGAAAAAAAATACGAAACAAAATATCGTGAAGCGTTTAAAGTGTTTCAAGAAAAGATAGGTATTACGTTTACAGATGAAAAATTATTGACTCAAGCATTTACGCATTCATCGTATGTGAATGAGCATCGAAAAAAACCGCATGAAGACAATGAGCGTCTCGAATTTCTTGGAGATGCAGTATTGGAACTTACTGTATCGCAGTATCTGTTTCAAAAATATCCGACAATGAGCGAAGGAGAGTTAACAAAACTACGTGCAGCTATTGTATGTGAGCCATCTCTTGTTCGTTTTGCAAATGAGCTGTCATTTGGAAGCCTTGTTTTATTAGGGAAAGGTGAAGAAATGACAGGTGGACGTGAACGACCAGCTTTATTAGCGGATGTCTTTGAAGCGTTTATTGGTGCCCTTTATCTTGATCAAGGGCTAGAAACAGTTTGGGGATTCTTAAAAGAAATTGTGTATCCGAAAATTAATGAAGGTGCTTTTTCTCATGTGATGGATTATAAGAGTCAATTGCAAGAATTGATCCAGCGTGATGGTAGTGGCAACATTGAGTATCAAATTTTGCAAGAAAAAGGACCAGCCCATAATCGAGAATTTGTGTCACGTGTTACATTAAATAATGTAGCGTTAGGTCTTGGTAGTGGTAAGTCGAAAAAAGAAGCAGAGCAACAAGCTGCTGCAGAAGCATTGAAAAAATTAAAAGAACAACTATAAGGAATCCCCCTTTGAATAGGGGGATTCCTTATGCATAGAATGAAACTTTTCTTTTGTAGATAAATGAAAGGAAAGTAAATCCGTATTATAGCTTGGTTTCGTACAGACAACGTATATAACAACGGAGAATAGGAGGAAGACCTTTCGTGTTTTTAAAAAGATTAGAAATAGCAGGATTTAAATCTTTTGCTGAGCGTGTATCTGTCGATTTTGTTCCAGGTGTTACGTCTGTAGTAGGGCCTAATGGGAGCGGAAAAAGTAATATTACTGATGCAATTCGCTGGGTACTTGGTGAACAATCTGCAAAATCATTACGTGGTGCAAAGATGGAGGATGTTATTTTTGCTGGTAGTGAAACGAGGAGAGCGGTTAATGTAGCTGAAGTAACATTAACTTTAAATAATGAAGATCAACGTTTACCGATTGAATATAACGAGGTGAGTGTAACGCGCCGTGTATCTCGTTCAGGTGATAGTGACTTTTATATAAATAAACAATCTTGTAGATTGAAAGACATTATCGATTTATTTATGGACTCTGGCATGGGAAGAGAAGCCTTTTCAATTATTAGTCAGGGGAAAGTGGAAGAGATTTTAAGTAGTAAATCAGAAGAACGTCGCGGTGTATTTGAAGAAGCGGCAGGTGTGCTGAAATACAAACTTCGCAAAAAGAAAGCTGAAGGGAAATTAGCGGATACACAAGAAAATTTAAATCGTGTACAAGATATTATTCATGAATTGAGTATTCAAGTAGAACCGTTAGAGAGACAAGCTTCTATTGCGAAAGATTATCTCGAGAAAAAAGAAGAGTTAGAGAAAGTAGAAGCTGCGCTTATTGTACATGAAATTGAAGAATTGCATGAGAAATGGGAAGCGCTTCGAAGTCAGTTTGGGCATAATAAAAACGAAGAAGCTAAAATGTCAACGCATTTACAAAAAAGTGAAGAAGAGCTTGAGGAGTTACGTGGACAATTACAAGCGGTAGATGAGTCTGTAGATTCCTTGCAAGAAGTTCTTCTTCTTTCTAGCAAAGAGCTAGAAAAATTAGAAGGACAACGTGAGCTGTTAAAAGAGAGGAAGCAAAATGCTACGACGCATTGTGCACAACTTGAACAGTTAATTGTTGAATTGACAGAAAAAGCTAAAAGTTATGATGGTGAAATTGAATCAAGTACAGAAGTGTTAATGCAATTTGTAGATCAAGTAAAAGAATTGGAGAGAAATTTGCTTGATAATGAACAACTGCTTGCAACTTTTGCGGATAATTTAGAGGAACAGATTGAGAATTTAAAAGGGGATTATATTGAACTTTTAAATCAACAAGCTAGTCAGCGTAATGAATTATCTATGATTGAAGAACAGTCTAAACAGCAAAACTCTAAAAATGAACGTCTTGATGAAGAGAATGCGAAATATGTAGAAATGCGTATGGAAATCACAGCGAAAAAGACGAAACTTGTTGAAAGTTATGAACAAGTGAAAGAAAAAATAGCTGGTATCATTTCGAACATACAGAAAACAGAAGCGGCGCTTGGGAAATGTAAGGCGCAGTATAGTGAAAATGAAACAAAACTGTATCAAGCATATCAATTCGTACAACAGGCGCGCTCACGAAAAGAAATGCTAGAAGAGATGCAAGAGGACTATTCTGGTTTCTACCAAGGTGTACGTGAAGTATTGAAAGCTAGAGAAAATAGGTTGCGAGGTATCGAGGGTGCTGTTGCGGAACTGTTAACGGTACCGAAAGAATATGAAGTTGCAATGGAAATTGCTCTAGGTGCAGCAATGCAGCATATCGTTGTACAAACAGAGGAACATGCTCGTAATGCAATTGCATTTTTAAAGCAGAATAAACATGGACGTGCAACGTTTTTACCGCAAGCTGTTATTAAAAGTAGATCGTTATCATTTGAACAGTTACGTGTTGTGAATCAACATCCATCGTTTGTAGGAGTAGCGGCAGAACTTGTGCAGTACAATAATAAATACGAGAATGTCGTTTCGAGCCTATTAGGTACAGTTGTTGTTGCGAAAGATTTACGCGGTGCAAATGAATTAGCGAAACAATTACAATATCGCTATCGTATTGTAACACTTGAAGGTGACGTAGTGAATCCTGGGGGTTCAATGACTGGTGGAGCTGTAAAACAGGCGAAATCTTCTTTATTAGGACGTCAGCGTGAACTTGAAGAATGGACTAAAAAGCTCACTGATATGGAAGAAAAAACAACGAAGCTAGAAAACTTTGTTAAAGCAGTAAAGCAAGAGATTCAAGAAAAAGAAGTACAAATACGCGAACTACGCCAAGGTGTAGAAACTGAGCGTGCAGATGAACAAAAATTAAGAGAAGAAATTAATCAATTAGAATTAGAAGAACATCGAATTAATGATCGCTTATCTATATACGACTTAGAGATAGAAGGATTTTTACAAGATCAAGTGAAAATGCAAGGACGTAAAGGAGAGTTAGAAAAGATTTTAGCAACTCTTCAAGCAGAGATTTCGGAATTAGATAGCAAAATCGTCGCGTTAACGAAACAAAAAAGTGAGCAACATTCTTCAAAAGAAAAAGTTCAGAAGGAAATGACTGAGCTGAAAGTACAAGCGGCTGAACAACAACAACGTTTGTCTAATCAAAAAGAAAAAGTTGAACGATTAACGAAGGAAAAAGAAGAAACTGATACAACACTTGTAAAAACAAAAGAAGATTTAGCATTCTTAAAGCAAGAAATGACATCTAATTCAAGTGGTGAAGAACAAATTACGAATATGATTGAGAAAAAAGCATATGATCGTAATCAAACTTCAGAATTAATTCGCTCTCGCCGTGAACAACGTATATCATTACAAGAGAGAGTGGAGCATTTAGAACGCAATGTGAAGGAAACGTTAGGCAAACATAAATATATTCTTGAGTTGTTGAAAGATCAAGAAGTGAAAATTAACCGACTTGATGTTGAGTTGGAAAATAGATTGCAACATTTACGTGAAACATATACGATTTCATTTGAAGCAGCAAAACTGAAGTATACAATGACGATGCCTGCAGAAGATGCGCGTAAAAAGGTGAAATTAATAAAACTATCCATAGAAGAGTTAGGTACAGTAAACTTGGGTGCAATTGATGAATACGAGCGAGTAGCGGAACGTCATACGTTCTTACTAGAGCAACGAGATGATTTAGAAGAAGCGAAAGCGACATTGCACCAACTTATTACTGAGATGGATGAAGAAATGAAGAAACGTTTTTCTACTACTTTTGAAGGGATTCGAACGGAGTTTCAATCTGTATTTACTGAATTATTCGGAGGCGGTAGAGCGGATTTAGTAATGACGGATCCTGAAGACATATTAAATACTGGTATTGATATTGTTGCACAACCACCAGGAAAGAAATTGCAGAACTTAGGTTTACTGTCAGGTGGAGAACGTGCTTTAACGGCAATAGCGCTTTTATTTGGTATTTTAAAAGTACGCCCAGTACCATTCTGTGTACTAGACGAAGTAGAAGCGGCTCTAGACGAAGCGAATGTTGCTCGTTTTGCGCAATATTTAAAGAAATTTAGTGATGAGACGCAGTTTATTGTAATTACACACAGGAAAGGTACAATGGAAGAGTCTGATGTATTGTATGGTGTAACGATGCGAGAATCAGGTGTATCTAAGCTTGTTTCTGTTCGTTTAGATGACGGGGAAGAACTTGTGGCGAGTAAATAGGAAGGATGGGAAGCATGAGCTTTTTTAAAAAACTTAAAGAAAAAATTTCAAAACAAACGGATACAGTAACAGAGAAATTTAAACACGGATTGGAAAAAACGAGAAATTCATTTGCGGATAAAGTAAATGATTTAGTCTATCGTTACCGTAAAGTAGATGAAGATTTCTTTGAAGAGTTAGAAGAGATTTTAATCGGCGCAGACGTAGGGGTTTCGACTGTAATGGAATTAATTGATCAGTTGAAAGAAGAAGTGCAGCGCCGAAATATTCAGGACCCAAAAGAAGTACAAGCTGTTATTTCGGAAAAGTTAGTTGGCATTTATAAAGGTGACAGCGACTTTAGTAATGAAATCAATATGCAAGAAGATCAATTAACAGTTGTTTTATTTGTAGGTGTTAACGGTGTAGGGAAAACGACGACAATTGGTAAACTGGCACATAGATTTAAATCAGAAGGTAAGTCAGTCCTATTGGCAGCAGGAGATACGTTCCGTGCTGGCGCGATTGAACAATTAGAAGTATGGGGCGATCGCGTTGGTGTAGAAGTCATTAAACAAGGGTCTGGTTCTGACCCTGCAGCGGTAATGTATGACGCTGTACAAGCTGCAAAAGCGCGTAAAGTAGATGTATTACTATGTGATACAGCAGGACGTTTGCAAAATAAGGTGAACTTAATGAAAGAGTTAGAGAAAGTGAAGCGTGTAATTGAGCGTGAAGTACCAGGAGCTCCTCATGAAGTGTTACTAGTTATTGATGCAACAACAGGTCAAAACGGTTTAAGTCAAGCGAAAACATTCCGTGAAGCAACGAATGTTACTGGTATTGTTTTAACGAAGTTAGATGGAACTGCTAAAGGTGGTATCGTATTAGCAATTCGTAACGAAATGGATGTACCGGTGAAATTTGTTGGCTTAGGAGAGCAAATGGATGATCTGCAGCAGTTTGATCCAGAACAATATGTGTATGGTCTATTTGCAAATTTAGTAGAAACAGAAGAAGTATAAATGAAAGAAGCGGTATTACCGCTTCTTTTTCTATAAAAAATAAGTGATGTTAAGAAAAAAACTTGACACTCTTTTATACTCCATGTAAACTAATTGATGTAAAGGGAAATCACTTAACAAAGGATGATCCAACATGCTCGAGAAAACAACGAGAATGAACTATTTATTTGATTTTTATCAATCGTTGTTAACGCAAAAACAAAGAAGTTATATGTCGCTTTATTATCTAGATGATTTATCTCTTGGTGAAATTGCGGAAGAATTTGATGTAAGTCGCCAAGCCGTGTATGATAACATTAAACGGACTGAAGCGATGCTTGAAGAATATGAAGATAAATTAGTATTACTTCAAAAGTTTCAAGAGCGACAGCGACTTGTTGCAAAGCTAAAACAGCTAATCAGCGAAGAAGAGCATGTGAATGAAGAAATGAAACAAGTTGTTGAAGCTATCGAAAAATTAGATTAGGAGGGCGGCAATATGGCATTTGAAGGATTAGCCGACCGACTTCAACAGACAATGCAAAAAATCCGCGGCAAAGGAAAAGTTTCTGAAGCCGATGTGAAAGAAATGATGAGAGAAGTTCGTCTAGCTCTTTTAGAAGCGGATGTTAACTTTAAAGTAGTGAAAGATTTTGTAAAGCGTGTGTCTGAGCGTGCTGTCGGACAAGATGTAATGAAAAGTTTGACACCTGGACAACAAGTAATTAAAGTTGTACAGGAAGAACTTACAGAACTTATGGGCGGAGAGCAAAGCAAAATTGCTGTTGCTAATAAGCCACCGACTGTTATAATGATGGTTGGTCTGCAAGGTGCGGGTAAAACGACGACAACAGGTAAGCTTGCGAATTTGCTTCGTAAAAAGCATAATCGTAAACCGATGCTTGTTGCAGCGGATATTTACCGTCCAGCAGCGATTAAACAGCTTGAAACATTAGGGAAGCAATTGGACATGCCTGTTTTCTCTTTAGGAGATCAAGTAAGTCCTGTTGAAATTGCGAAACAAGCGATTGCAAAGGCAAAAGAAGATCATCACGATTATGTTTTAATCGATACAGCAGGTCGCCTGCATATTGATGAAGAACTAATGGATGAATTAGCGAAAGTGAAAGAAGTTGCGAATCCGGATGAAATTTTCCTTGTTGTCGATGCGATGACAGGACAAGACGCGGTAAATGTTGCACAAAGTTTCCATGATCAGTTAGGGTTAACGGGTGTTGTATTAACGAAACTAGATGGTGATACGCGCGGTGGTGCGGCATTATCTATTAAGGCTGTAACAAATACACCAATTAAATTTGCTGGTATGGGTGAAAAACTAGATGCGATTGAAGCGTTCCATCCAGAACGTATGGCATCCCGCATTTTAGGGATGGGCGACGTCTTAACATTAATTGAAAAAGCGCAAGCTACAGTTGATGAAGAGAAAGCAAAAGAACTTGAGCAAAAAATGCGTACGCTTTCGTTTACACTTGACGATTTCCTAGAACAACTTGGACAAGTGCGTCAACTTGGACCACTTGACGAATTGTTAGGGATGCTTCCTGGTGCAAATAAAATTAAAGGGCTGAAAAATGCGCAAGTTGATGAAAAGCAAATTGGGCATATTGAGGCAATTATTCGTTCTATGACTAAATTAGAACGTGAACAACCGGAAATAATTAACGCTAGTCGAAAAAAACGCATTGCCAAAGGTAGCGGTACAACCGTACAAGAAATCAATCGTCTAATCAAGCAATTCGATGATATGAAGAAAATGATGAAAACGATGACTGGAATGCAAAAAGGTAAGAAAAAAGGACTAGGTGGAATGAAGTTTCCATTCATGTAAGAAAAAAAGATGGCTCTGTTAAGAAAAAATACTTTACAAAGCAATAGTCTTTTTGCTAATATAATTATCTGTGTGAAATAAATTCGGAGGTGCTTTATAAAATGGCAGTTAAAATTCGTTTAAAACGTATGGGAGCTAAAAAAACTCCTTTCTATCGTGTAGTTGTTGCAGATTCTCGTTCTCCTCGTGACGGACGTTTCATTGAGGAAATCGGTACTTATAATCCGGTTGCTCAACCAGCTGAAGTTAAGATCAACGAAGAAGCAGCATTAAAATGGTTAGGAAACGGTGCTAAACCATCTGATACAGTTCGTAACTTATTCTCTAACCAAGGTATCATGGAGAAATTCCACTTATCTAAACAAGGTAAGTAATTGAGGCAATGACAATGAAGAAGTTAGTCGAGACGATTGTCAAGCCTCTTGTCGATCATCCTGAAGATGTAAAAGTTACACAGGAACTTTACAACGGAGAGATAAAGTATCGATTAACTGTACATCCTGAGGATGTTGGAAAAGTCATTGGTAAGCAAGGGAGAGTTGCGAAAGCGATTCGAATGCTCTTGTATTCAGTGGGACATCATAATGATGAAAAAGTAACACTGGAAATTCAATAAACGTAAAAAGGGCGAGGAGTTACATCCTCTCCCTTTTTTAACATTTAAAGAGAAGTTGCATGTTCCATATGTGAAATGGAGATGCTTAATTTATATAGAAACCAGGGGTGACATACTATTTATGACAAAATGGTTTAATGTAGGGAAAATTGTAAATACTCATGGCGTAAGAGGAGAAATTCGTGTTATTTCTCGTACTGATTTTCCGGAAGAGCGATATAAAGTAGGAAACACTCTATACATATCGAATGAGAAAAGTACAGACTTCCTTCCGGTGAAGGTAACTTCTCATCGTCAACATAAGACATTTGATTTATTAACATTTGAAGGATACAACAATGTAGATGAAGCAGAAAAGTTTAAAGGTTCTTTAATAAAAGTACCAGAAGAGCAGTTAGGCGAACTTGCTGAAGGTGAATACTACTATCATGAAATTATTGGTTGCAGTGTTGTTACGGAAGAAGGAGAAGCGTTAGGAACGATTAAAGAGATTCTATCTCCTGGTGCAAATGATGTTTGGGTAATTAAACGTCCAAAGGGCCAAGATCTTTTAATTCCTTACATTGATGATGTTGTACTTCAAGTTAATATTGAAAATAAATTAGTAACCATTCATGTAATGGAAGGGCTACTATAATGAAAATTGATATTTTAACGTTGTTTCCAGACATGTTTACCGGTGTATTTGGGTCTTCCATCTTAAAGAAGGCGCAAGAAAAAGAAGCGGTAAGCCTTCGTGTTGTTAACTTTCGTGATTATACAACGAGTAAGCATAATAGTGTAGACGATTATCCTTACGGCGGAGGTGCTGGTATGGTGCTTACTCCTCAGCCTATTTTTGATGCGGTGGAAGATTTAACGAAAGAAACAGAGCGTAAGCCGAGAGTTGTCTTAATGTGTCCGCAAGGGGAAAGATTTACTCAGAAGAAAGCGGAAGAGCTTGCAGAGGAAGAACATTTAATCTTTGTATGTGGGCATTATGAAGGGTATGATGAACGGATTCGTGAGCATCTCGTAACTGATGAGATTTCTATTGGTGACTACGTATTAACAGGTGGAGAATTAGCCTCTATGGTTATTACTGATAGTGTAGTACGTCTCCTGCCAGGAGTACTAGGAAATCATGCTTCACAAGTGGAAGATTCGTTTAGTACAGGGTTATTGGAACATCCACATTATACACGTCCTGCTGATTTTCGTGGTATGAAGGTACCAGATGTTTTAATGTCAGGAAATCATAAAAATATTGATGAATGGCGCCATAAAGAATCTTTGCGTCGTACGTACACACGTAGACCGGATTTATTGGAAGAAAGAGAATTATCTAAGCAAGAAAAGAAATGGTTGGAACAGATTAAAGAAGAACAATAAGGGCTTCATATATTTTCTATTGCAACAGTCCTAGCAATATGCTATTATAACATTTGTGCTACTGAAATCAGTAGCCGTATTAACGATGTTCCGCTGTAATTTAATAAGACTTTATAAGAGCATCTGTTTAAAGGAGAGAATTTAATATGCAACAATTAATCGCAGAAATTACAAAAGGCCAATTAAAAACTGACCTTCCTTCATTCCGTCCTGGAGACACTTTACGTGTACACGTAAAAGTAGTTGAGGGAACTCGTGAAAGAATTCAGCTTTTCGAAGGTGTTGTAATCAAACGTCGTGGTGGCGGAATCAGTGAAACATTCACAGTTCGTAAGATTTCTTACGGTGTAGGTGTTGAGCGTACATTCCCAGTTCACACGCCAAGAATCGCGAACATCGAAGTACTTCGCCGTGGTAAAGTACGTCGTGCTAAGTTATACTACTTACGTAACCTTCGCGGTAAAAAAGCACGTATTAAAGAAATTCGATAAGACATGTATGGGAGCTTGTAAATGCGCAAGCTCCCTTTTTCCAATCTATATAAAATTTTGGTATAATACGAGCAGCTTACATAACCGTGGAGGGGAAATACATGAAAAAAGAGACGAGTTCACTTTGGGAATGGATCAAAGCAATTTTGATTGCTGTTGTATTAGCTGGTGTTATTAGACAGTTTTTCTTTGCACCAATTCTCGTAGATGGGGTATCAATGGCGCCAACTTTACATGATCGAGATCGAATGATTGTAAATAAAATTGGTTATCACATAGGAGACCCAAAACGCTTCGATATTATCGTATTCCGTGCAACGGAAGATAAAGATTATATAAAGCGTATTATTGGCCTGCCAGGCGATGAAATAGAGTATCGGAATGACAAACTATATGTTAACGGAAAGGTTTATGAGGAGCCGTATTTAGATAAGCAGAAAAAACAGCTTGCTGATGGACCGCTTACATATGATTTTACTCTTGAAGAAATGACGGGAAAGAAAACTGTTCCAAAAGATCAATTATTTGTTTTAGGGGATAATCGTCGTTTTAGTAAAGATAGCCGTTCGATTGGTACGATTTCAATGGATCAAGTACTTGGTAAAGCCAATATGCTATATTGGCCGTTAAAAGATGCACGTATTGTGAAATAAATGAAAAAGAAGGTGGCAACATGGTAATTCAATGGTTTCCAGGGCATATGGCTAAGGCTAGACGCCAAGTAACAGAAAAATTAAAATTAATTGATGTTGTAATTGAACTTGTAGATGCTCGATTACCATTATCATCTAGAAACCCGATGATTGATGAGATTATTACACATAAGCCAAGGCTTGTTGTTTTAAATAAAGCGGATATGGCAGATGATCGTCTAACGAAAGAATGGATTGCATATTTTAAAGAAAAAGGGCATATGGCAATTTCAATTAATGCGCAAGCTGGACAAGGTATGAAGGAAATTACTGCGGCTTGTAAAGTGCTTGTTAAAGAGAAGTTTGATAAGATGGTTGCGAAAGGGATTAGACCGAGAGCAATTCGTGCTTTAATTGTCGGTATACCGAATGTTGGTAAATCTACGTTAATTAATAAATTGGCGAAGAAAAACATTGCTAAAACAGGAGATCGTCCAGGTGTGACAACAGCTCAACAATGGATTAAAGTTGGGAAAGAAATGGAACTGTTAGATACACCAGGTATTCTGTGGCCTAAATTTGAAGATCAATTAGTGGGTCTTCGTTTAGCGACAACGGGTGCAATTAAAGATTCAATTTTAAATTTACAAGATGTAGCTGTTTATGCATTACGTTTTATGGAGAAACACTATCCAGAACGTTTAAAAGAGCGATATAATTTAGATGAAATTCCAGAAGATATTGTAGAGTTATTTGATGCAATTGGAAAATACAGAGGCTGTTTAATGGGCGGCGGAATGATTGATTATGATAAAACATCTGAACTGGTACTTCGTGAACTTCGCGGTGGAAAACTTGGTAAAATGACGTTTGAAACACCAGAAGAGTTTGTGGAGCAAGTAGAAGAGGTAGAGAAAATAGAAGAAGTATAAGACGTGCGTTTGTGCGTCTTTTCTTTTTGTATACGTTTATAAAGGAGTGTACTTATATGCAAAAAATGACAATACAAGAAGCGGAGAATTTACTGCAAGAAATTATGAGTGAAGAAGATGATCGCTTTCAAATGTTAATGAAAGATGAACGAAAGGGCATTCAAAAACTTATTTTGAAGTGGTACAAACAAAAAGAGTTAGCACAAAAGGAAAAAGAAAAATTTCTAGAAATGTCTAAGTATGAAAATGCGTTACGTGAAAAAGGAATCACATATATTGCTGGCATTGATGAAGTAGGGCGTGGACCATTAGCTGGGCCCGTTGTGACGGCAGCTGTCGTTCTTCCAGATAATTTTTATATTCCAGGGTTAGATGACTCAAAAAAGCTGAGTGAAGCGAAGCGAGAGCGTTTTTATGATGAAATAAAAGCACAAGCAATTGCGATTGGAGTTGGAATTGTATCACCGCAAGTCATAGATGAGATAAATATTTATCAAGCGACGAAACAAGCGATGTTAGATGCTGTTGCGAATTTATCTTGTACACCACAATATTTATTAATTGATGCGATGAAGCTTCCTACATCAATTCCACAAACATCCATTATTAAAGGTGATGCGAAAAGTGTTTCTATTTCAGCTGCATCTATTATTGCGAAGGTGACGAGAGATCGTATGATGAAAGAGCTTGGGGAAAAGTATCCTGCATATGGATTTGGACAACATATGGGGTATGGAACGAAACAGCATTTAGAAGCGATTGAAGCGCATGGAGTATTAGAGGAACACCGGAAATCATTTGCGCCAATTAAAGATATGATTCAAAAATAAGCTGTGAATATACAGCTTATTTTTTTATTTTGGTATATGAACATTATTATTTTCGAAAAAGAATAAAGCGATTTCAGTTTTCTGACACTTTATTGTAGACAGCGTGCCAATCATCTTATACAATGGCAATGTAATGTTTTTTAAACATTAAAAAACTTTTCGAGTAAAACAGGAAAACAGGGGAGGATGGGACCATGAATATCCATGAGTACCAAGGTAAGGCAGTCCTTAAAAGCTATGGGGTTAGCGTTCCGAACGGGAAAGTTGCATTTACAGTAGAAGAAGCTGTAGAAGCAGCGAAAGAATTAGGAACGGATGTATGTGTAGTTAAAGCGCAAATTCACGCTGGTGGACGCGGCAAAGCTGGCGGTGTAAAAGTTGCGAAAAATTTAGAAGAAGTTCGTACATATGCAGAAAGCATTTTAGGAACTACACTTGTAACGCATCAAACAGGTCCTGAAGGTAAGGAAGTAAAACGCTTACTTATCGAAGAAGGTTGCGATATTAAGAAAGAATATTATGTAGGTCTAGTGTTAGATCGTGCAACTTCTCAAGTTGTTTTAATGGCATCTGAAGAAGGTGGAACAGAAATTGAAGAAGTAGCAGAAAAAACACCTGAAAAAATCTTTAAAGAATATATTGATCCAGCAGTAGGTTTACAAGGTTTCCAAGCGCGTCGAATCGCATTTAACATCAATATTCCAAAAGAGCTTGTAGGACAAGCTGTGAAGTTTATGATGGGCTTATATCGTGCGTTTATTGAAAAAGATTGCTCTATCGCTGAAATTAATCCACTTGTTACAACAGGTGACGGTAAAGTAATGGCGTTAGATGCAAAATTAAACTTTGATTCTAATGCATTATATCGTCATAAAGACATTTTAGAGCTGCGTGATCTTGATGAAGAAGATTCAAAAGAAGTTGAAGCATCTAAATATGACTTAAACTACATTCCTTTAGATGGAAATATCGGTTGTATGGTAAATGGTGCAGGTTTAGCGATGGCTACAATGGATATCATTAAACATTACCATGGTGACCCAGCTAACTTCTTAGATGTTGGTGGCGGTGCAACGGCTGAAAAAGTAACAGAAGCATTCAAAATTATCCTTTCTGACAAAAATGTAAAAGGTATCTTCGTTAACATTTTTGGTGGCATTATGAAGTGTGATGTTATCGCAGAAGGTGTTATTGAAGCAACGAAGCAAGTAGGTCTTGAATTACCTTTAGTTGTACGTCTTGAAGGTACAAACGTAGAATTAGGTAAGAAAATTTTAAATGAGTCTGGCTTAAATATTGTTGCAGCAGAATCTATGGCAGACGGTGCACAGAAAATTGTTTCACTAGTGGGCTAATAGAAAGCGGGGGAGAAAAATGAGCGTATTAGTTAATAAAGATACAAAAGTTATTGTTCAAGGTATTACTGGTTCTCAAGGATTATTCCATACAAAACAAATGATTGAATACGGTACGAAAATTGTCGGTGGTGTAACACCTGGTAAAGGCGGCACTGATATTGAAGGTGTACCAGTATTTGATACAGTAGAAGATGCTGTGAAAGCAACAGGCGCAAACGCTTCAGTTGTATACGTTCCACCCGCTTTTGCTGCTGATGCAATTATGGAAGCAGTTGATGCGAAGATTGATTTAGTAGTATGTATTACTGAAGGAATTCCTGTATTAGATATGGTTAACGTAAAGAGATATATGGCTGGTAAACATACACGTTTACTTGGACCAAACTGCCCAGGTGTCATTACACCTGATGAATGTAAAATCGGTATTATGCCAGGATACATTCACAAAAAAGGTCATGTAGGTATCGTATCTCGTTCTGGTACATTAACATATGAAGCTGTACACCAGTTAACACAAGAAGGTATTGGCCAATCTACTGCTGTAGGTATCGGTGGGGACCCTGTTAACGGTACAGACTTTATTGATGCGTTAAAAGCATTTAATGAAGATGAAGAAACACATGCTGTAATTATGATTGGTGAAATCGGAGGTACAGCAGAAGAAGAAGCAGCTGAATGGGTAAAAGCTAATATGACAAAACCAGTTGTAGGCTTCATTGGTGGCCAAACAGCGCCTGAAGGCAAACGTATGGGTCATGCGGGGGCAATCATTTCTGGCGGCAAAGGAACTGCTGCTGAAAAGATTAAAACAATGGAAGCTTGTGGTATTAAAGTGGCTGAAACACCAGCTGTTATGGGTGAAACGTTAATCTCTGTTTTAAAAGAAAAGGGATTATTTGAAACTTGTAAAAACTATTAATCTTTTTGAAAGGCACCTTCTTATTTGAGGGTGTCTTTTTACAATTTTTCTGTTTACATAATAAAAATTATGGGTAAGGAGAATTAGGATGAAAAGAGAGCGATTATTACATCTGCATTACGTGTTAGCGGATCATTGGAAGGCGATGGAGAGGCTGCTATATGTCGATCCAGAATTGAAGGTAATATACAATTTTAACCAAAAACAAATAGAAAACTACACTGGAATATCCCCGAAAAAATCTGCAGAACTAGTACATTTCCTCCAAAATTCAAACCTTTTGCAATATATATCTTATTTAGAGAGAAATCAAATCTTTTATGTGACTATATGGGATGAAAATTACCCGCAATTATTACGTGAAATACAAGACCCTCCTTTTGTTTTATATGGAAAAGGAGAGAAGAATTTTCTAAATAAAGTAAATAAATTAGCGGTTGTTGGAACGAGAGAACCGTCGTTATACAGTCATGAGAGTATGGAGTTTATTTTACATCCTTTATTAGAAAGAGAATGGCTTATTGTGAGCGGATTTGCAAAAGGGATAGATACAATATCTCATGAAGTTACAGTAAAGAAACATCGTCCGACTATTGCGATATTGGGACACGGATTATCTTATATGTATCCGAAAGAGAATAGACGTTTATATGAAAAGTGGGAGGAATATATATTGCTATTAACAGAGTATCCTCCGCACTATGCACCGAAAAAATGGTATTTTCCAAAAAGAAATCGAATTATTAGCGGGATAAGTAAAGGGGTTTTAGTTGTAGAAGCAAAATCAAGAAGTGGGTCACTTATTACGGCAGACCTTGCATTAGAGCAAAATAGAGAGGTATTTGCGCTTCCTGGACCAATATTTATTGATAGTGCATCGGGAACGAATCAGCTTATTCAACAAGGTGCAAAACTAGTACGAAATGCAGAGGATATCTTTGAAGAAATAATAAATTAACCTTATATTTTTATGTTTTTATTAAACAATTATTGACAAATGGTAGATTGGCACTGTATGGTATATTCATTCTTGATTGACAAAAACAAGAGAAATCAATAAGATTAATGAAGACTTGAATCCACCTCTTAAGGAGGCACTAGCATGTCAGATTACCTCGTAATCGTGGAGTCGCCTTCTAAGGCGAAGACCATTGAGAAATATTTAGGGAAAAAATACAAAGTCGTTGCGTCCATGGGACATGTTCGCGATTTACCTAAAAGCCAAATGGGGATAGAAGTAAAGAACAACTTCACCCCGAAGTATATTACCATTCGTGGTAAAGGTCCCGTTTTAAAAGATTTAAAATCAGCGGCAAAAAAAGCAAAGAAAGTCTATCTCGCGGCCGATCCAGACCGTGAAGGAGAAGCAATTGCTTGGCATTTAGCGAATACGTTAAATGTGGATGTTGAATCAGATTGTCGAGTTGTCTTCAATGAAATTACAAAAGATGCAATAAAAGAATCATTTAAACATCCTCGTGCAATTAATATGGATTTAGTAGATGCACAACAAGCAAGACGTATACTTGATCGTCTAGTTGGTTACAATATTAGTCCTTTATTATGGAAGAAAGTAAAAAAAGGATTAAGTGCAGGTCGTGTACAATCTGTAGCAGTTCGTTTAATTATCGAACGTGAAAGGGAGATTCAAAACTTTGAGCCTGAAGAATTCTGGACAATTAAAACAGAGTTTGTAAAAGGGAAAGATACATTTGAAGCAAGCTTTTACGGTGTAGATGGTGAAAAGGTTCAATTAACGAATGAAACGCAAGTGAATGAAATAATTGAACAGATGAAAGATAATGCGTTTTCAGTTGAAAATGTAACGAGAAAAGAGCGAAAACGTAATCCTGCTTTACCGTTTACAACATCTTCCTTGCAACAAGAAGCAGCACGTAAGTTAAATATGCGAGCAAAGAAAACAATGATGCTTGCACAGCAACTGTATGAAGGGATAGATCTTGGGAAACAAGGGACTGTGGGTCTTATAACGTATATGAGAACTGACTCAACGCGTATCTCAGAAACAGCTCAAACAGAGGCTCGTACTTACATTACTGAGGCGTATGGTGCGGAATACATAGGAACAGAGAAGAAGAAAGAAACGAAAAAATCAAATGCACAAGATGCGCATGAGGCAATTCGTCCTACTTCGGTAATGAGAAAGCCAGAGGAACTAAAAAGTTTCTTAGGTCGTGACCAACTTCGGTTGTATAAATTGATTTGGGAGCGATTTGTTGCAAGTCAAATGGCGTCTGCTATAATGGATACTGTTACAGCGAAACTCATTAATAACAATGTTCAGTTCCGTGCAAGTGGCTCGGTTGTAAAGTTCCCGGGGTTTATGAAAGTGTATGTTGAGTCAAAAGATGATGGTGCGGAAGAAAAGGATAAGATGTTGCCACCGTTAGAAGTGGGAGAAACGGTATTTTCAAAAGATATAGAGCCGAAACAACACTATACCCAGCCACCGCCACGTTATACAGAGGCTCGTTTAGTAAGAACACTTGAAGAACTTGGGATTGGAAGACCATCCACTTATGTGCCGACACTTGAAACAATTCAAAAACGCGGTTATGTTGCTTTAGATAATAAACGTTTCGTTCCAACTGAATTGGGTGGAATAGTAATCGAACTTATTTTAGAGTTTTTCCCAGAAATTATTAACATTGAATTCACAGCTAACATGGAGCAAAGCCTTGATGAAGTGGAAGAAGGAAATGCGAATTGGGTGAAAATTGTTGATGATTTCTACGTAGGATTTGAACCGCGCTTAGAAAAAGCGGAAAAAGAAATGCGTGAAGTGGAAATTAAAGATGAACCAGCTGGGGAAGACTGTGAATTATGTGGTCATCCAATGGTCTTTAAAATGGGCAAATATGGGAAGTTTATGGCTTGCTCGAATTTCCCTGATTGTCGTAATACAAAACCGATTGTGAAAGAAATCGGTGTAATTTGTCCGAAGTGTGAAGAAGGACAAATTATTGAACGTCGTAGTAACAAAAAGAAACGTCTTTTCTACGGATGCGGTACGTATCCAGAATGCGACTTTGTATCTTGGGATAAGCCGATTGGCCGTAAATGTCCGAAGTGTGAAGGGATGCTTGTAGAGAAGAAGTTGAAAAAAGGCGTGCAAGTACAATGTATTTCGTGTGATTATGAAGAAGAACAACAAATGTGAGCGTAACTGCTCACATTTTTTTCGGGAAGAAAAGGAAAGGTGATATATATATGACAACACAAGTAGTAAACGTCATTGGCGCAGGTCTTGCAGGAAGTGAAGCAGCTTACCAAATTGCAAAACGTGGTGTCCAAGTAAAATTATATGAAATGAGACCAGTAAGGCAAACGCCAGCTCATCACACAGATAAGTTTGCTGAATTAGTGTGCAGTAACTCATTACGTGCAAACACATTAACAAATGCCGTTGGAGTTATTAAAGAAGAAATGCGTTTAATGGATTCTGTCATTATTCGTGCAGCTGATGAGTGCTCTGTACCAGCTGGAGGAGCTTTAGCAGTTGACCGTCATGAGTTTGCAGCTAAAGTGACTGAATACGTAAAGAATCATCCGAATGTAACTGTAGTGAATGAAGAGCTTACTGAAATTCCAGAAGGACCAACAATTATTGCAACAGGTCCACTTACATCTCCTGATCTTGCTGCACAATTAAAAGAACTAACAGGTGAAGATTATTTCTATTTCTACGATGCAGCAGCACCAATCGTTGAAAAAGACAGCATTGATATGAACAAAGTATATTTAAAGTCTCGTTATGATAAAGGAGAAGCGGCATATTTAAACTGTCCTATGACAGAAGAAGAATTTGATCGTTTTTATGAGGCTTTAATTGCTGCTGAGACAGTACCTTTAAAAGAATTTGAAAAGGAAATTTTCTTTGAAGGTTGTATGCCAGTGGAAGTTATGGCAAGCAGAGGAAGACAGACGCTAGTATTTGGACCAATGAAACCTGTTGGATTAGAAGATCCGAAAACAGGGAAAACGCCATATGCTGTTGTTCAGTTACGTCAAGATGATGCAGCGGGAACGTTATACAATATCGTAGGTTTCCAAACGCATTTAAAGTGGGGACCACAAAAAGAAGTGTTACAGTTAATTCCAGGACTGGAGAACGCAGAAATTGTACGCTACGGTGTAATGCATCGTAATACGTTTATTAATTCACCTAATTTACTTCGTCCGACGTATCAATATAAACAACGTGATGATTTATTCTTTGCTGGTCAAATGACTGGAGTAGAGGGATATGTTGAATCGGCGGCATCAGGGTTATTAGCAGGTATTAACGCTGCTCGACTTGTAAAAGGCGAAGAGCCAGTTGTATTACCACCTGTAACTGCAATGGGAAGTATGGCAAATTATATTACTGCGACAAATGCGAAAAACTTCCAGCCTATGAATGCAAACTTCGGTCTATTTGCACCGTTAGAGAAGAAGATCAAAAAGAAGGCAGAACGAAATGAAGCGTATGCTACACGCGCTTTAGAAACAATTCAAAATTTTGTAAATATTTAGTTAAATTTCTTGCAAAGGCTACTAAGTTGTGATACGATTTAGTAGCCTTTATTGAGGTGAGTTATGTGAATGTGAAGAAATTGTTACAATTATTCGTTGGATATTTACAAATTGAAAGAAATTATTCAAAATATACAATTGCAAGTTATCAAAATGATTTAGAACATTTTGTGCAATTTATGGAGCGAGAAGGCATATCCTCTTTTTTAGATGTTACATACGCGGATGTTCGTTTGTACTTAACGACGTTGCACGATGAAAAGTTAGCCCGTAAATCTGTCGCAAGAAAAGTGTCAAGCTTACGAAGTTTATATCGTTTTTTAATGCGTGAAGGTTATCGGAAAGATAACCCGTTTGCACTTGCGTCACTCCCCAAAAAAGAATTGTCAATCCCAAAGTTTTTATATGCTGAAGAATTAGAGGAATTATTTGAAGTTTCTGATACGGAAACGCCGCTAGGTCAAAGGAATCAAGCTTTATTAGAGTTGATGTATGCGACGGGGATCCGTGTGAGTGAATGTGTCAACCTACAACTTACCGATATTGACTTTGCAGTGGGAACAATTTTAGTGATGGGAAAAGGAAAAAAACAAAGGTATATTCCGTTCGGAAGTTATGCACAAGATGCTTTAATTACTTATATGGAGAACGGGAGAAAACAGTTAGCTAACAAGACTGAAGAACAATCTCATATGGTATTTTTAAATGCGAAAGGTACGCCGCTAACAAGTCGTGGTGTGCGCTATGTATTAAACGAACTCATTAAGAAGGCTTCATTGACAATGCGGATAAGTCCCCATATGTTAAGGCATACATTTGCTACACACATGTTAGATGAAGGGGCAGATTTACGTACTGTACAGGAGCTGTTAGGTCATGAAAATTTGTCGACGACACAAATTTATACGCATGTCTCTAAAGAAAGATTGCGTTCTGTTTACATGAAGCATCACCCGCGGGCATAAATTGCTTTTAAAGCTATAAAAACATATAAAGGAGTTTTTTCTATGGGAAATTTCCACGCTACAACGATATTTGCAGTTCATCATAATGGAGAATGTGCAATGGCTGGAGATGGCCAGGTAACGATGGGGAATGCTGTTGTAATGAAACATACAGCTCGTAAAGTTCGTAGACTTTTCCAAGGGAAAGTTTTAGCTGGTTTTGCAGGTTCAGTTGCGGACGCATTTACTCTTTTTGAAATGTTTGAAGGGAAATTAGAAGAGTATAACGGGAACTTGCAGCGTGCTGCAGTTGAAATGGCGAAACAATGGCGTGGGGATAAAATGCTGCGTCAGTTAGAAGCGATGCTCATTGTCATGGATAAAACAACTATGCTCCTTGTTTCGGGCACAGGAGAAGTAATTGAACCGGATGATGGTATTTTAGCAATTGGATCTGGTGGAAATTATGCACTTTCTGCAGGTCGTGCTTTAAAACAATATGCAAGTGAACATTTAACTGCGAAGCAGATTGCGAAAGCGAGTCTAGAAATTGCAGGCGATATTTGTGTTTATACGAACCACAACATAATTGTTGAAGAATTGTAGAATCGTAAGGGAGGCATTTTATATGCATTTACATTTTACTCCGCGCCAAATTGTGGAAAAATTAGATCAATACATCATCGGTCAAAAAGATGCAAAGAAAGCGGTTGCTGTAGCTTTGAGAAATCGATATCGTCGCAGTAAACTAGCTGAAAATTTACGTGATGAAATTGCACCTAAAAATATTTTAATGATTGGACCGACAGGTGTTGGTAAAACAGAGGTAGCACGACGAATGGCGAAACTCGTTGGAGCACCTTTTATTAAGGTTGAAGCTACTAAATTCACAGAAGTTGGATATGTAGGGAGAGATGTAGAGTCGATGGTACGTGACCTTGTAGAAACGTCAGTACGCATCGTGAAAGAAGAAATGGTAGTTAAAGTTCAAGATAAAGCAGAAGAGCAAGCGAACCAACGTCTTGTTGAAATTTTAGTGCCAAGTCCGGAGAAGCAATCTGGATTTAAAAATCCATTAGAAATGCTTTTTGGCGGTGCTCAAAATTCGAATCAAACATCCGATGAGCAAGAAGATGTTGAAATCGAAAAGAAACGTCAAGACGTGGAAAGAAAGCTTGCTGCAGGACTTCTTGAAGATGAAATTGTATCGATTGAAGTGACTGAGCAACAGTCTTCAATGTTTGATATGTTACAAGGAACTGGTATGGAACAAATGGGAATGAATTTCCAAGATGCATTAGGAAGTTTTATGCCGAAAAAAACGAAAAAACGTAAACTTTCTGTAAAAGAAGCAAGAAAACTCTTGACAAATGAGGAAGCACAGCGCTTAATTGATATGGATGAAGTTACACAAGAGGCTGTTTATCGTGCTGAACAGCTCGGGATTATTTTTATCGATGAAATTGACAAAATTGCTGGTAAGCAGTCGAATAGCGTAGATGTATCACGTGAAGGTGTGCAACGTGACATTTTACCAATTGTAGAAGGATCGAATGTTGCGACAAAATACGGATCAGTAAAAACGGATTATATTTTATTCGTTGCAGCTGGAGCGTTTCATATGTCTAAACCGTCGGATTTAATTCCGGAATTGCAAGGGAGATTTCCGATTCGAGTAGAATTAACGAAATTATCGACAGATGATTTTGTTAAAATATTAATCGAGCCTGACAATGCGTTAATTAAACAGTATATGGCATTATTAGCGACTGAAGGTATAGAAATTGAATTTTCAGACGAAGCTATTCGTAAGATTGCTGAGATTGCTTATCAAGTTAATCAGGATACAGATAATATTGGAGCAAGAAGACTCCATACGATTATGGAGAAGCTCCTTGAAGATTTATCGTTTGAAGCATCTGAAATTACGTTAGAGAAAATAACGATAACACCTCAATACGTTGAGGAGAAATTAGCAACAATTGCTAAAAATAAAGATGTGAGCCAGTTTATTTTGTAATAGTGTCATCAGGTGACTCGCCCTAGTTTCCAAGTGATGAAAAAATATGTGAGTAACATGTAGGAGGAACTTTTGAAATGGAATTATTAGCAAAAACAAGAAAATTAAATGCGTTATTACAGAGCGCAGCAGGAAAGCCTGTAAACTTTAGAGAAATGTCTGACACAATGTGTGAAGTAATCGAAGCGAACGTATTCGTAGTAAGTCGTCGTGGTAAATTACTAGGTTATGCAATTCACCAACAAATCGAGAACGAGCGTATGAAACAAATGCTTGCAGAGCGTCAATTCCCAGAAGAATATACGCAAAGCTTATTCAATGTAACGGAAACATCTTCAAACTTAGATGTAAACAGTGCTTACACAGCATTCCCAGTAGAAAATAGAGAATTATTCGGTCAAGGTTTAACTACAATCGTACCAATCGTTGGTGGAGGTGAGCGTCTAGGTACATTAGTGTTAGCTCGTCTTGGTCAAGAGTTCTTAGATGATGATTTAATCCTTGCTGAATACAGTTCAACTGTAGTAGGTATGGAAATCTTACGTGAAAAAGCAGAAGAAATCGAAGAGGAAGCACGTAGTAAAGCTGTTGTTCAAATGGCGATTAGCTCATTATCTTACAGTGAGTTAGAAGCAATTGAGCACATTTTCGAAGAGTTAAACGGAACAGAAGGTCTACTTGTTGCAAGTAAAATTGCTGATCGTGTAGGAATCACTCGTTCTGTGATTGTAAATGCACTACGTAAATTAGAAAGTGCTGGTGTAATCGAGTCTCGTTCTTTAGGTATGAAAGGAACATACATTAAAGTATTAAACGACAAATTTTTACATGAACTTGCTAAATTAAAAACAAACTAATTTATAAAAACTCTCCTCAAATGAGGAGAGTTTTTTGTATATAAGAGATTGATGTTGTTTGTGAAAAGCGCCATAATCGTGTTCTTTGGAAAACTATGAATTGAATTTTATTTTTTCGCTTAAAAGAAATACAGGTTGGTAATACTAGAATTCGAGTGTGAATAAAGAAAGTTTTACATTGTTCGCATTTTCGACTTGATTGTAATATTTCAGTATGATATAGTAAGCAGTGGTGTCAGTACAAAGTACACACGTTTACTGATTTAAGTGTTGGTGCTACGGTTGTAGTTTCGCTTAGAGATGAAGTAAACGGAGGATATCAAAAACCATTTAGGAGGAACTATATTATGTCAGTAATTTCTATGAAGCAATTGCTTGAAGCTGGTGTTCATTTCGGACATCAAACACGTCGTTGGAACCCAAAAATGAAGCGTTACATTTTCACAGAGCGTAACGGTATCTACATCATCGACTTACAAAAAACTGTGAAAAAAGTTGAGGAAGCTTACAGAACGATGCGCGACATCGCTGCTGAAGGCGGAGACATTTTATTCGTAGGTACTAAAAAACAAGCACAAGAAGCTATTAAAGAAGAAGCAACTCGTGCTGGTATGTACTTCGTTAACCAACGTTGGTTAGGTGGAACTTTAACAAACTTCCAAACAATCCAAAAGCGTATCAAGCGCCTTAAAGACATCGAAAGAATGCAAGAAGATGGTACTTTCGAAGTACTTCCTAAGAAAGAAGTTGTTCAACTTAAAAAAGAGTTAGAGCGTCTTGAGAAATTCTTAGGCGGTATTAAAGATATGAAAGGTCTTCCAAGTGCATTATTCGTAGTAGACCCTCGTAAAGAGCGTATTGCAGTTGCTGAAGCACGCAAATTACACATTCCAATCATCGGTATCGTTGATACAAACTGTGATCCAGACGAAATCGATCACGTTATCCCAGCAAACGATGATGCAATTCGTGCTGTAAAACTTCTTACATCTAAAATGGCAGACGCGATCCTTGAAGCAAAACAAGGTGAAGAAACTGTTACTGCGTAACAAATTTGGAAAGGTGATAAGGGGTTCGGCCTTTTATCACCTTTTTTAAGGTATAAAAACCTTTTTAAAAGGTATAAATACATATTTTAGGAGGATGAAAAACATGGCAATCACTGCACAAATGGTAAAAGAACTTCGTGAAAAAACAGGCGCAGGTATGATGGACTGCAAAAAGGCTTTAACTGAAACAAACGGCGACATGGAGAAAGCAATTGACTTCTTACGTGAAAAAGGTATTGCGAAAGCTGCTAAAAAAGCTGACCGCATCGCTGCTGAAGGTTTAACTTTCATCGAAACAAACGGTAACGACGGTTTAATCTTAGAATTAAACTCTGAAACTGATTTTGTTGCGAAAAACGAAGGTTTCCAAGCTTTAATTAAAGAATTAGCTGCTCACTTATTAGCTAACAAACCAGCTAACGTTGAAGAAGCTATGGCTCAAACAATTGAAGGCGGTAAAACAGTAGAAGAGCACATCAATGAAGCAATTGCTAAAATTGGTGAAAAACTTACACTTCGTCGTTTCGAAATCGTATCAAAAACGGATGCTGATGCATTCGGCGCTTACCTACACATGGGTGGACGTATTGGTGTATTAACAGTTCTTGAAGGTTCTACTGACGAAGCAGCTGCTAAAGATGTAGCAATGCACATTGCAGCAGTTAACCCTAAATACATTGACCGTGATGCTGTAACAGCTGAAGAAGTTGAGCATGAGCGTCAAGTATTAACACAACAAGCTTTAAACGAAGGCAAGCCTGAAAAAATCGTTGCAAAAATGGTAGAAGGCCGTCTTGGCAAATTCTTCGAAGAAATTTGCTTACTTGACCAAGCATTCGTTAAAAACCCTGATATGAAAGTTCGTCAATTCGTTGAGTCTAAAGGCGGAACATTAAAAGGATTCGTTCGCTACGCTGTTGGTGAAGGTATCGAAAAACGCGAAGACAACTTTGCTGAAGAAGTAATGAACCAAGTAAAAGGTAACAACTAATACAGATTAGGGAACACATTGTGTTCCCTTTTTTAAAATAAAGATGTAAGCAATTGGAGGTTCATTATGAGTAAACCGAAATATAATCGTGTCGTTTTAAAGCTGAGCGGAGAAGCTTTAGCTGGCGAGCAAGGATTTGGAATTAACCCAGCTGTTATCAAGTCAGTTGCGGAACAAGTGAAAGAAATTGCAGAACTTGATGTAGAGGTTGCTGTTGTTGTTGGTGGCGGTAACATTTGGCGTGGGAAAATTGGAAGCGAAATGGGCATGGATCGTGCAGGAGCAGATTACATGGGCATGTTAGCGACAGTTATGAATTCACTAGCTCTTCAAGATAGTTTAGAGAATATTGGAATTCAAACTCGCGTTCAAACTTCAATTGAGATGCGTCAAGTGGCAGAGCCTTACATTCGTCGTAAAGCAATTCGTCACTTAGAGAAAAAACGTGTTGTTATCTTTGCCGCAGGTACTGGTAACCCATACTTCTCTACAGATACGACAGCAGCATTACGTGCAGCGGAAATCGAAGCGGACGTTATTTTAATGGCGAAAAATAATGTGGATGGCGTATATAGTGCAGATCCATCTATTGATCCAACTGCTACGAAGTACGAAACGCTTACTTACTTAGATGTATTAAAAGAAGGTTTAGGTGTAATGGATTCTACAGCTTCTTCTCTATGTATGGATAATGATATTCCATTAATTGTATTCTCGGTTATGGAAAAAGGTAATATTAAACGTGCCGTTTTAGGCGAAAATATCGGAACAGTCGTAAGGGGGAAATAATTATGGGACAACAAGTATTGAAGTCTTCAAATGAAAAAATGGAAAAAGCAGTTGCTGCTTATTCTCGTGAATTAGCAACAGTTCGCGCTGGTCGTGCAAGCTCGTCTGTATTAGATAAGGTACAAGTTGATTACTATGGTGCACCAACACCAGTTGTTCAATTAGCGAACATTACAGTTCCAGAAGCACGTTTGCTTGTAATTCAACCGTATGATAAAACTTCTATCGGTGATATTGAAAAAGCAATTTTAAAAGCAGATTTAGGCTTAAACCCTTCTAATGACGGAACTGTAATTCGTATTGCATTCCCTGCATTAACAGAAGAGCGTCGTCGTGATCTTGTAAAAGTTGTGAAAAAATATGCTGAAGAAGCAAAAGTTGCGGTTCGTAACGTACGTCGTGACGGTAACGATGATCTTAAGAAGCTTGAAAAAGCTGGCGAGATTACGGAAGATGATTTAAGAGGATATACTGAAGATATCCAAAAAGAAACAGATAAATATATTGCAAAAGTTGACGAAATCGCAAAAAACAAAGAAAAAGAAATCATGGAAGTGTAATAGCGATAACTTCGCAAATATGACCCTCTTCTTAAGGGGGTCTTTTTACACTTTTAGGCATATGTCTGCTTGCTGGAGGGTATGAATGATGTTTAAAAACTTTCCTTTTTTTAAAAGTAAAAAGGACGCATCGTTTGATCATCTCGTTGAAGAAGTGAAAAAAGGGTATATACCAGAACATATTGCCATCATTATGGATGGTAATGGAAGATGGGCAAAGAGGAGAGCTATGCCTCGTATTGCGGGACATCATGAAGGTATGCAAGTTGTAAAGAAAATCACAAAATTTGCAAGTAAGCTTAATGTGAAAGTGTTAACTCTTTATGCTTTTTCAACTGAGAACTGGAAAAGACCGAAAAAGGAAGTTGACTATTTAATGAGGCTTCCAGAAGAATTTCTAGGTACATTTTTACCAGAATTGATTGAAGAAAACGTACAAGTCCGAGTAATAGGGCAAAAAGATCGTCTTCCTACGCATACACGCAGAGCGATGGAAAAAGCCATGGAAGATACGCAAGAGAATACGGGATTAATTCTCAATTTCGCGTTAAACTATGGAAGTCGAGATGAAATCGTTTCTGCTGTGCAACATATGATGAAAGATAGTGAGGAAGGAAAAATTCGTGCTGAAGAGATAAGTGAAGAAATGATTTCTTCCTACTTAATGACGGGTTCTTTACCTGATCCAGAGTTGTTAATTCGTACAAGCGGAGAGCTACGTATTAGTAATTTCATGTTATGGCAAATTGCATATTCGGAATTTTGGTTTACGGATGTGTATTGGCCAGACTTTACGGAAGAACATTTGCTTAGTGCGATTACAGACTTTCAACATAGAGGGCGCAGATTCGGAGGCGTGTAGAAAGAGAGGGTTTGGTAGTGAAACAGAGAATTATTACTGGAGTGGTTGCTGCCGCGCTATTCATTCCCATCGTAATTTACGGTGGCGTGCCTTTTACGGTTTTAGTGTATGCACTTGCTTCTATAGGTTTATATGAGTTAATTCGAATGAATAAGCTTACGCTTATTTCAGTACCAACAGTTTTAGCTGCGGTATTATTATGGACTATTTTAGTTCCAAGTAGTGCATCAGAACTATTTAGGTGGATTGGATTAGGTAAATTAGAAATTACGTTTGTGATTGTTTTATTACTTTTATCATATACAGTCCTTTCTAAGAATACATTTACTTTTGATAATGCTTCATTTTTACTTATGGCAACAACATATGTTGCAATGGGATTCTTATATCTGAATGAAACGAGAATATTAGGAATTAAATATGTGTTTTGCGCATTATTTGTTATATGGGCTACTGATTCAGGTGCATATTTCGTAGGAAAAGCATTAGGAAAAAGAAAATTATGGCCAGAAATTAGTCCAAATAAAACGATTGAAGGTTCAGTAGGTGGCATCGTTTGTGGAATTATTGTGGCACTTGTATACAACGTGTTCTTCCCAGTTGAATCGAATGTAGTAATTTTAATTGTGCTGACAATTATCATTTCTATTTTTGGACAAATTGGTGATTTAGTACAATCTGCATTTAAACGTCATTATGGCGTAAAAGATTCAGGTACAATTTTACCTGGACATGGTGGTATATTAGATCGAACAGATAGTTGGTTATTTGTGTTACCAATTCTCTACTTCTTATTGCAATACAATTAATAAATGAACGAGGGGTTGGAGTCATGAAAAACATTAGTTTATTAGGTGCAAGCGGATCAATTGGTACACAAACTTTAGATGTGTTACGCTCGCACCCAGACCAATTCCGTCTCGTTGCTTTTTCTGTAGGGAAAAATATTGACTACGCAGTAAAAGTAATTCAAGAATTCTCTCCGCAAATCGTTTCTGTGCAAAGAGCAGAAGATGTTATAAAATTACAAGCTGTTTCTGGTAATACAAAAGTTGTGTATGGTAGTGAAGGTCTTTTAGAAGTAGCATTACATCCAGATGCGGAGATTTTAGTAAATGCCGTTGTAGGTAGCGTAGGGTTGTTACCAACACTTCGTGCAATTGAGGCGAAAAAAACAATTGGAATTGCAAATAAAGAAACGTTAGTAACTGCAGGGCATCTAGTAATGGAAGCGGCGCGAAAACATAATGTTTCGTTACTTCCGGTAGATAGTGAACATTCAGCTATTTTTCAATGCTTGAATGGTGAAAATGAAAAAAGAATTTCTCGACTCATTATAACGGCTTCTGGTGGAAGTTTCCGTGATAAAACGAGAGATGAATTGCATCATGTGACCGTAGAAGATGCGCTTCGACATCCAAACTGGTCAATGGGTTCGAAAATTACAATTGATTCTGCTACAATGATGAATAAGGGACTAGAAGTAATTGAAGCACATTGGCTTTTTGGTATCCCTTATGAGCAAATTGATGTTGTTTTACATAAAGAAAGTATTATTCATTCTATGGTTGAATTTGAAGATCGTAGTGTAATGGCGCAGCTTGGCTCACCTGATATGAGAGTACCAATTCAATACGCGCTTACATATCCTGATAGATTACCTCTTTCAGATACAAAACAGTTAAACTTATGGGAAATGGGAACATTGCATTTTGAAAAAATGAACCAAGAACGTTTCCGTTGTCTACGTTTTGCGTATGAGGCTGGGAAAACAGGTGAAAGTATGCCAGCTGTAATGAACGCTGCAAATGAAGTAGCTGTTGAAGCTTTTTTACAAAAGAGAATTGGTTTCTTAACAGTGGAAGACCTCATTGAAAAAGCAATGAACCATCACAATGTCATTGCACGTCCGAGCTTAGAGGAAATTCTGGAAATTGATGCAGCCACAAGACGGTTTGTGATGGAACAAATTTAGCAAAGGTGGTTATGGAATTGAATACAGCGATTGCCTTTATATTAATTTTCGGTGCACTCGTATTTTTCCATGAGCTAGGGCATCTATATTTCGCGAAAAGAGCAGGCATTTTATGCCGCGAGTTTGCGATTGGTTTTGGTCCGAAAATATTCTCATTTGAAAAGAATGAAACGGTGTATACGATTCGATTACTGCCCCTTGGTGGCTATGTAAGAATGGCTGGCGAGGATGCGGACACAGTTGAGTTAAAGCCAGGGAAAAAGGTTGGCCTTGTGCTAAATGAAAAAGATGAAGCTGTGAAATTAGTTTTTGATGGATATGAAAAATATCCAAATGTTCGTGTTATTGAAGTCGAACAAGCCGATTTAGAGCATAATCTAACGATTTCAGGCTATGAAGAGTATGAGGAAGAGCTTCAAACATTCCGAGTGAATGAAAAGGCTCGTATCATTACTGCTGGAGAAGAAATTCAAATTGCTCCGTATAACAGGCAATTTGGCTCTAAAAAATTGGGTCAACGTGCTTTAACAATCTTTGCGGGTCCTGCAATGAACTTCATTTTAGCATTTGTTATTTTTGTGATTCTTGGATTTGTACAAGGGGTTCCCATTGACAAACCAATGGTCGGAAAAATAATGGAAAATAGTGCAGCGCAGCAAGCTGGATTAAAAGAAAACGATACAATTCAAGCAATTGATGGGAAAAGTACAAGTACATGGAAAGATGTTGTTGCCATTGTACGTGAAAACCCGAATAAAGAAATTACGTTACAAGTAAAGCGTGATAATGAACAGCTTAATGTAAAAGTAACTCCAACACTCGATAAAGAAGGTAAAGAAGAAGTTGGTAGAATTGGTGTTTACTCTCCTGTAGAGAAAACAGTGATGGGTTCGATTAAATCAGGATTTGAACAAACGTACGAATGGACGAAACTAATTTTTGAGTCTCTTGTGAAATTAGTAACTGGTCAATTTTCTATTAATGAGTTGTCAGGTCCAGTAGGAATTTATAATCTAACAGATCAAGTCGTAGATTATGGATTTACGCGTGTGCTAAGTTTAGCGGCAGTTTTAAGTATAAACCTTGGTTTATTTAATCTATTACCAGTCCCTGCTTTAGACGGTGGACGTTTATTCTTCTTCTTAATCGAAGCGTTACGAGGAAAACCGATTGACCGTCAAAAAGAAGGAATGGTCCACTTTATTGGTTTTGCATTATTAATGTTACTAATGTTAGTTGTAACATGGAATGACATTCGTAAGTTTTTCTTGTAAAATAAAGTGAAACTTATAATGAAATAGAGCTCGTAGAATAAAATCCCTCACCTAACCCGAGGTGAGGGGTTTTACTGCGTGTAAGAGTAAAATGAAGAGGTGCGAATAAATGAAACAAAGTATGGTATTCAGTCCTACATTACGTGAAGTTCCAGCTGATGCTGAAATTAAGAGTCATCAATTATTACTTCGCGCAGGTTTTATGCGTCAAAATGCTTCTGGTATTTATAGTTTTCTACCATTTGGTTTAAAAGTACTACACAAAGTAGAACGTATCGTTCGAGAAGAAATGGAACGCGCAGGAGCTGTAGAATTATTAATGCCAGCGATGCAAGCTGCAGAATTATGGCAAGAATCAGGCCGTTGGTATTCTTACGGATCTGAATTAATGCGTATGAAAGATCGTAACGCTCGTGAATTTGCTTTAGGAGCGACACATGAAGAAGTAATTACTGATCTTGTACGTGATGAAGTAAAATCATATAAAAAATTACCGTTAACGCTATACCAAATTCAAACAAAGTTCCGTGACGAACAAAGACCTCGTTTCGGTTTATTACGTGGAAGAGAGTTTCTAATGAAAGATGCCTATTCTTTCCACGCTACGCAGGAGAGCTTAGATGAAGTGTATGATCGCTTATATAAAGCATACTCTAACATTTTTGCTCGTTGTGGCTTAAATTTCCGTGCGGTTATTGCTGACTCTGGAGCAATGGGCGGAAAAGATACACATGAATTTATGGTATTATCTGATGTTGGTGAAGATACTATTGCATACTCGGATACATCCAATTATGCAGCGAACATCGAAATGGCTCCTGTTGTAGCTACGTATACGAAGAGTGACGAAGCAGAAAAGGCACTTGAAAAAGTAGCAACGCCAGATCAAAAAGCAATTGAAGAAGTATCTGCATTCTTAAACATTGAAGCAGAACAGTGTATTAAGTCTATGGTATTTAAAGTAGACGAGAAATTAGTAGTTGTACTTGTTCGTGGTGATCATGAAGTAAACGATGTAAAAGTGAAAAATGTATACGGCGCTTCAGTTGTTGAGCTTGCTTCTCATGAAGAAGTAAAAGAATTATTAAATTGTGAAGTTGGTTCATTAGGACCGATTGGTGTAACAGGTGATATCGAAATTATTGCTGACCATGCTGTAGCATCAATTGTAAACGGATGTTCAGGAGCGAATGAAGAAGGGTTCCATTATGTAAATGTAAATCCAGAACGTGACTTTAAAGTAAGTCAATATACAGATTTACGCTTCATCCAAGAAGGAGACCAATCTCCAGATGGAAACGGAACAATTCTTTTCGCACGCGGAATTGAAGTTGGTCATGTATTTAAATTAGGAACTCGCTATAGTGAAGCGATGAACGCAACATTCCTAGATGAAAACGGGAAAACACAAGCACTTATTATGGGTTGTTACGGTATCGGTGTATCTCGTACAGTGGCAGCAATTGCAGAGCAGTTTAATGATGAGAACGGCTTAGTTTGGCCAAAAGCTGTAGCACCGTTCCATGTGCATGTAATTCCAGTAAATATGAAATCTGATGCACAACGTGAAATGGGTGAAAATATTTACAACTCATTACAAGAGCAAGGATATGAAGTATTACTAGATGATCGTGCAGAACGTGCAGGTGTTAAATTTGCAGATGCAGATTTATTTGGCCTTCCAGTTCGCGTTACGGTTGGTAAAAAAGCAGATGAAGGTATTGTAGAAGTGAAAGTACGTGCTACAGGCGAGTCTGAAGAAGTGAAAGTAGAAGAACTTCAAACATATATTGCTAATATTTTAAAATAAGAAGAGGTACCTCGTAATGAGGTACCTTCTCTTTCTTTGTAAACGTATTTTGTAAAAGAAGAAGGGAGACATCTTTCTTTGTAGTACGTTTCAATTTATAATAGCAAATGGAAGGAGAGTGCTTATGTCATTAACAAATGAACAACAAGAGCGATTTCAAATTTTGCTCCAGCAGTTGCAAATACCAGAAGACCTTATAAATCAATATTTACAGGGCGGTGGTATTGAAAAGCTAGTTATTGATAAAGCGAATAAAGGTTGGCATTTTGACTTACAAGTGCCACGTATTTTGCCGACAGAATTATATGAATTGCTAGAAGTGAAGCTTAAGCAATCATTTTCTCATATTGCAAGAACAACATTTGCATTACAAGCAGAGAATAAACAATTTACAGAAGAAGAAGTGAAGGCATATTGGCCGCTTTGTACGGAGCGAATTACATTTTCACCTATGTTTGCTTACTTAAAGAAGCAACTACCTCAGGTAAATGGAGTGAAGTTGTTAATAAATGTGAATAACGAGTTAGAATCTACTGCTTTAAAGAAAAATGTTACGAAACCAGTAGGTGATCAATACGAAGCTTTTGGATTCCCACGTTTTCAGTTAGACACACATATAAAGCAAAATGCAGAAGAAATGCAAAAGTTTCGTGAGCAAACTCAGCAAGAAGACCGTGAGCGTGTAATACAAGCTATGGAAGAAATGGCGAAGAAGCAAGCTGAAGAAAGTAGCGTTGTGCATGAAGGACCGGTTGTACTCGGATATCTTATTAAACCAGATGAAGAGATTACACCGATGCGAGAAATTCAAGATGAAGAACGAAGAAAAACGGTTCAAGGGTATGTATTCCATGTAGAAACAAAAGAGCTTCGTAGTGGGCGTACGTTATTAACTTTAAAAATAACGGACTATACGGATTCTATTATGATCAAAATGTTTTCGCGTGACAAAGAAGATATTCCAATGCTGCAATCCTTGAGAAAAGGAATGTGGGTGAAAGCACGTGGTTCTGTTCAAAATGATACATTCGTTCGAGATTTAGTAATGATTGCAAACGATATTAATGAAATAACAGGACCATCTCGTAAAGATAAGGCGCCAGAAGGTGAAAAACGTGTAGAGCTTCACCTTCATACCCCAATGAGTCAAATGGACGCTGTTACGCCTGTCTCTAGGCTTGTTGCTCAAGCTGGTAAATGGGGACATGAGGCTATTGCAGTTACAGACCATGCTGTTGCTCAGTCTTTCCCGGAAGCATACTCTGCGGGTAAAAAGGCTGGGGTTAAAGTTATATACGGTGTAGAGGCAAATTTAGTTAATGATGGTGTACCGATCGCATATAACGAAGCGCATCGTTTACTTGCAGAGGAAACGTATGTTGTTTTCGACGTTGAGACGACAGGTTTATCAGCTGTATACGATACAGTCATTGAGTTAGCTGCCGTAAAGATAAAAGGTGGCGAAATCATTGATCGTTTTGAATCTTTCGCAAATCCGCATCAACCATTATCTGCGACGATTATTGAATTAACAGGTATTACAGATGATATGTTAACTGATGCACCAGAAGTGGACGAAGTGTTTAAAAAGTTTGAGGAATGGATGGGTGACCATACACTTGTTGCTCATAACGCAAGCTTTGATATGGGCTTTATTAACGTAGGTTTTAAAAAGGCAGGGCTAGCAAAAACGAATAACCCTGTTATTGATACGTTAGAACTTGCGCGGTTCTTATTCCCGGAAATGAAAAACCATCGATTAAATACGATGTGTAAAAAGCTTGATATTGAATTAACGCAACATCACCGTGCGATTTATGATACTGAAGCAACGGGATACTTACTTGTGAAAATGCTAAAAGATGTAATTGAAAAGGGATTTGAATATCATGATCAATTAAATGATAGTATGGGACAAGGGGATGCGTATAAACGTGGGCGTCCAAGTCATATGACATTACTTGCTACATCAGATGTTGGATTGAAAAATTTATATAAACTTGTTTCATATTCTCACCTGAATTATTTTTACCGTGTGCCACGTGTACCAAGGTCACTATTAAAAAAATATCGTGAAGGAATTTTAGTAGGAACGGCTTGTGATAAAGGTGAAGTGTTTGAGGCAATGATGCAAAAAGCACCTGAAGAAGTAGAAGAAATTGCGCAATTCTATGATTACATTGAAGTAATGCCTCCAGAGGTGTTACGTCATTTAGTAGAACGTGAACTTGTTCGAGATGAAGGACAATTAAAAACAATTATTTCTAACTTAGTAAAACTGGGTGAGACGTTAGATAAACCGGTTGTCGCTACAGGGAACGTGCATTATTTAGATCAAGAGGATGCTATGTATCGTAAAATTTTAGTGAGTTCGCAGGGCGGAGCAAATCCGTTAAATCGACATTCATTACCGCCGGTACATTTCCGTACAACAGATGAGATGTTAGAGTGTTTTTCATTTTTAGGTGAAGACAAAGCGAAAGAAATTGTAGTAACGAATACACAAAAGGTTGCGTCATTAATTGGTGATGTTCATCCAGTAAAAGATGATTTATACACACCGAAAATTGAAGGTGCTGATGATGAAACGCGTGATATGAGTTATAAAATGGCGCGTAGCATTTATGGGGAAGAGCTACCAGAAATCGTAGAAGCCCGATTGGAAAAAGAATTAAAAAGTATTATCGGACATGGATTTGCTGTAATTTATTTAATTTCACATAAGCTGGTGAAAAAATCGTTAGTAGACGGATATTTAGTAGGTTCGCGTGGATCTGTAGGTTCATCATTCGTTGCAACGATGATGGAAATTACAGAAGTAAATCCATTACCACCACATTATGTATGTCCGAAGTGTAAGCAATCAGAATTCTTTAATGACGGCTCGGTAGGTTCTGGTTTTGATTTACCAGATAAAGAATGTCCAACATGTAATGTTTCATATGTAAAAGATGGACATGATATTCCGTTCGAAACGTTCCTTGGATTTAAAGGAGATAAGGTACCCGATATCGATTTGAACTTCTCCGGCGAATACCAACCACGTGCCCATAACTATACGAAAATACTGTTCGGTGAAGATTATGTATATCGTGCAGGAACGATTGGTACAGTTGCAGAAAAAACGGCTTATGGATATGTAAAAGGTTATGCAAATGATCATAATTTAACGATACGAAATGCAGAAATTGACCGCTTAGTAGCAGGGTGTACCGGTGTAAAACGTACAACTGGACAGCATCCAGGTGGTATTATCGTTGTGCCAGATTACATGGACATCTTTGATTTCTCACCAATACAGTATCCGGCAGATTCAATAGGGGCTGAGTGGAGAACGACACACTTTGATTTCCACTCAATTCATGATAATTTATTGAAACTTGATATACTAGGACACGATGATCCGACAGTTATTCGTATGTTACAAGATTTAAGTGGTATTGATCCGAAAACAATCCCAACAGATGATCCGGAAGTAATGAAAATTTTCTCAGGTCCGGAATCATTAGGAGTAACGGAAGAACAAATTAACTGTAAAACAGGTACACTTGGTATACCGGAATTCGGTACGAAATTCGTAAGACAAATGTTAGAAGAGACAAAACCAACGACATTCTCAGAGTTAGTCCAAATCTCTGGACTATCACATGGTACGGACGTATGGCTCGGTAATGCAAACGAGTTAATTTATAACGGTACATGTACGCTGAGTGAAGTTATCGGTTGTCGTGATGACATCATGGTATATTTAATCTATCAAGGTTTAGATCCATCACTAGCCTTCAAAATTATGGAGTCGGTTCGTAAAGGTAAAGGTGTACCGGAAGAATGGGAAGAGGACATGAAAAGTAATAATGTACCAGGTTGGTATATTGATTCATGTAAGAAGATTAAATACATGTTCCCTAAAGCCCATGCGGCTGCTTACGTACTTATGGCTGTACGTATCGCATATTTTAAAGTACATTTTGCACTTTTATTCTATGCGGCATACTTTACGGTTCGTGCAGATGACTTTGATGTAGAGGCGATGGCAAAAGGTTCAGCATCAATACGTGTAAAGATTGATGAAATTGCGCAAAAAGGATTAGATGCAGCGCCGAAAGAGAAGAGTTTATTAACGGTACTAGAAATGACACTTGAAATGTGTGAGCGTGGATACTCATTCCAAAAGGTTGATTTATATCGCTCGCATGCAACAGAATTCATTATTGATGGAGACTCATTAATTCCTCCATTTAATGCGGTGCCTGGTCTTGGTACAAACGCAGCTTTAAGTATCGTAGAAGCTCGTAAAAATGGAGATTTCTTATCAAAAGAAGATTTACAGCAGCGCAGTAAGGTTTCTAAAACGATTATTGAGTATTTAGATAGTCAAGGTTGCTTAGGTGATCTACCTGATCAAAACCAATTATCACTGTTCTAGCAGGTAGGAAAAGTCTTTGCAAATCAGTATTTGCTATGGTATACTATTAACCGAGATAACCATGTCATGTATATTGTGTGAAAAAAAGAGTGGGGAAACCCACTCTTTCGTGTTACTATCTACGTTTTATTGATGTAGAGAGGTAAGAAATTTCTGTCGTATATACATATTTTGTTACAAGTTTTACTTCTTAAATTTGGTAATACTAAGACAGATATTCCCTGCTTAACGGCAGGGGCTTTTGTTAGCTAACGAGAAAGAATAAGATAGACCGTTTTTATGGACGGAATCTTTTCTTGTAAATGGTACATGGCGGCAGGAAGGAGGCTGTTTATGGATAAGAAAGTCACAGAAGTTGTAGAAGCATTTGCGCAGCCGATCGTTGAAGAGTTAAATCTTGAACTTGTAGATGTAGAGTATGTGAAAGAAGGACAGGACTGGTTCTTACGCGTATTCATCGATTCTGAAAAGGGAGTCGACATTGAAGAATGCGGTGCGGTAAGTGAACGTTTAAGCGAAGCTTTAGATAAAGAGGATCCAATTCCTCATCTTTACTTTTTGGATGTATCATCTCCTGGAGCAGAACGCCCATTAAAGAAAGAGAAAGACTTCCAGCAAGCGGTAGGAAAACAAGTGGCAATTAAAACATATGAGCCGATTGATGGTGAAAAAATGTTTGAAGGAAAGCTACTTTCCTACGATGGTACTACAATTACACTATTATTAACAATTAAAACACGTAAAAAAGAAATCCAAATTCCAATGGATAAAGTTGCAAATGCGCGACTTGCTGTTACGTTTTAGTTAGAAGGGGGATCTTCATGAGCACTGAGTTGTTAGATGCCTTGCTCGTATTAGAGTCAGAAAAAGGAATTAGCAAAGATATTATTATTGATGCGATTGAAGCAGCATTAATCTCTGCTTATAAACGCAATTTTAACCAAGCACAAAACGTTCGTGTGAGCTTTAACCCAGAAGTGGGAACAATTCAAGTTTTAGCACGTAAAGACGTTGTTGATAATGTGTTTGATCCACGTCTTGAAATTTCTGTTGAAGAAGCAAGACAAATTAATCCAAACTATCAAGATGGTGACGTACTAGAAATTGAAGTAACACCAAAAGATTTCGGCCGCATTGCAGCACAAACTGCAAAACAGGTTGTAACACAACGAGTGCGTGAAGCAGAGCGTGGTGTTATTTACTCGGAGTTTAGTGACCGTGAAGAAGACATCATGGTTGGTATTGTACAACGTCAAGATGCTCGTTTCATCTATGTAAGCTTAGGGAAAGTAGAAGCTTTATTACCTGTAAGTGAGCAAATGCCAAACGAACAATACAAACCACATGATCGCATTCGCGTATTCATTACGAAAGTAGAAAAAACAACGAAGGGACCACAAATTTACGTATCACGTACACATCCTGGTCTTTTAAAACGTTTATTCGAAATGGAAGTTCCTGAGATTTATGATGGAACTGTTGAAATTCGTTCTGTGGCACGTGAAGCAGGCGATCGTTCTAAAATTTCTGTACATGCAGAGAACATTGATGTTGATCCAGTAGGCTCTTGTGTAGGACCGAAAGGACAACGTGTACAACGCATTGTAGATGAATTAAAAGGTGAAAAGATTGACATCGTTCGCTGGTCAAATGATCCAGTAGAATATGTTGCAAATGCTTTAAGCCCATCACAAGTTGTTAAAGTACTTGTAGATGAAGAAGAAAAAGCAACAACTGTTGTTGTTCCAGACCACCAACTTTCATTAGCTATCGGTAAGCGTGGACAAAACGCGCGTCTTGCAGCTAAATTAACAGGTTGGAAAATTGATATTAAGAGTGAGTCTGATGCGAAACAACTAGGTATTGTAACAGAAGAAGATAGCGTAATCGCATTCGGATTCGATTCAGTTGAAGACGAAATCGAATAGAGGTGTTGAGTATGAGCAATCGAAAAGTTCCGTTACGAAAATGTGTTGCAACGCAAGAAATGAAATCAAAACGAGAGCTCGTTCGCATTGTTCGTTCCAAAGAGGGAGAAGTGTCCATTGATTTAACTGGAAAGAAATCAGGACGAGGTGCTTATTTATCGAAAGATAAAGAAAGTATTCTTCAAGCTCAAAAGAAAAATGTTTTGGAACATCATCTAAAAGCGAAAATCGACGGTTCTCTATACGAAGAGCTTCTTGAGCTTGTTGAGAAGGAGTCGAAATAAGTGTCCGATTGGAAATCGTTTTTAGGACTAGCAAACCGGGCTCGGAAAATTATTTCGGGTGAAGAACTTGTTTTAAAAGAAGTACGAAGTGGCAAAGCAAAGCTTGTGTTGCTATCTGAAGATGCGTCAGTGAATACAACAAAACGCATGACGGATAAAACGACGTATTACAACGTACCAATGAGAAAGGTCGAAAATCGACAACAATTAGGGCATGCGATTGGGAGAGATGAGCGAGTCGTTGTAGCTGTGTTAGATGAAGGCTTTGCGAAAAAGCTGCGTAGCATGCTCGATACAAATTACCGGGGGTGAAGGTATGAGTAAAATTCGAGTGCATGAATATGCAAAACAACATAATATCTCAAGTAAAGATCTTATGACAAAACTAAAAGAAATGAATATCGAGGTTTCGAATCATATGACAATGTTAGACGATGAAGTAGTAAACAAATTAGATAATGAGTACCAAGAAGAAAAACCTTCTGTTGCAGATGAGTTTGAAGTAGAAGAGAAAGTTGTTCGCAGTAAAAAGAACAGTAATAAGAAGAAGAAAAAAGGCAAAGATAACGAAGACAAGCGTCAAGATAACTTTGCTGGAAGACAACAAACGCAAATTGTAGAAACACCAGATAAAATTACTTTCTCTGGAAGCCTTACAGTGGGTGAGCTTGCTAAAAAATTAAGCAAAGAGCCGTCTGAAATTATTAAGAAGCTCTTCATGCTAGGAATTATGGCAACAATTAACCAAGACTTAGATAAAGATACAATTGAGTTAATTGCTACTGATTACGGTATTGAAGTAGAAGAAGAAGTAGTTGTAAGTGAAACTGAATTCGAAACATTCATCGATGAGCAAGATGATGAAGAAAACTTAAAAGAGCGTCCAGCTGTTGTTACAATTATGGGACACGTTGACCATGGTAAAACAACTTTACTTGACTCTATTCGTAATTCAAAAGTAACTGCTGGCGAAGCTGGTGGGATTACTCAGCATATTGGTGCATACCAAGTTGAAGTAAACGATAAGAAAATTACATTCTTAGATACGCCTGGTCACGCAGCATTTACAACGATGCGTGCTCGTGGGGCACAAGTAACGGATATTACAATTCTTGTTGTTGCAGCTGATGACGGTGTTATGCCACAAACAGTGGAAGCAATTAGCCATGCGAAAGCAGCTGGAGTACCAATTATTGTTGCTGTGAATAAAATGGATAAACCAGCGGCAAATCCTGATCGCGTAATGCAAGAATTAACAGAATATGAATTGGTTCCAGAAGCATGGGGCGGAGACACAATTTTCGTACCAATCTCTGCAATTCAAGGCGAGGGAATTGACAACTTGCTAGAAATGATTCTTCTTGTGAGTGAAGTAGAAGAATATAAAGCAAATCCAAATCGCTATGCAACTGGTACTGTAATTGAAGCGCAGCTTGATAAAGGTAAAGGAACTATCGCGACATTACTTGTTCAAAACGGTACACTTCGAGTTGGAGATCCAATTGTTGTTGGAACATCATTCGGTCGTGTTCGTGCAATGGTAAGTGATATTGGTCGTCGAGTAAAAGTTGCTGGTCCATCAACTCCTGTTGAAATTACAGGTTTAAATGAAGTACCACAAGCGGGAGATCGTTTCATGGCATTCGCTGATGAGAAGAAAGCTCGTCAAATCGGTGAATCACGTGCACAAGAAGCGTTAGTTGCTCAACGTGGTGAAAAATCTAAATTAAGCCTTGAAGATTTATTCCAACAAATCCAAGAGGGAGATGTAAAAGAAATTAACTTAATTGTGAAAGCAGACGTACAAGGTTCTGTTGAAGCAATGGCTGCATCACTTCGTAAGATCGATGTTGAAGGCGTAAAAGTAAAAATCATTCACACTGGTGTAGGTGCGATTACAGAATCTGATATTATTTTAGCTTCTGCATCTAATGCAATTGTAATTGGATTTAACGTACGCCCTGATGTGAATGCGAAGCGTACAGCTGAATTAGAGAACGTTGATGTTCGTTTACACCGTATTATCTATAAAGTAATAGAAGAAATCGAATCAGCAATGCAAGGGATGCTGGATCCAGAATTCGAAGAAAAAGTAATCGGTCAAGCGGAAGTACGCCAAACGTTCAAAGTAACAAAAGTTGGAACAATTGCAGGTTGTTACGTAATAGACGGTAAAATCACACGTGATAGTGGCGTTCGTATTATCCGTGATGGCGTAGTAATCTTCGAAGGACAACTTGATACGTTAAAACGTTTCAAAGACGACGTAAAAGAAGTTGCACAAAACTATGAGTGTGGTATTACAATTGAGAGATATAATGATCTTAAAGAAGGGGACATCATTGAAGCATACATTATGGAAGAAGTGAAGCGATGATTATCGCTTCACTCTCATTCGAGTGTATGATTTACGATGTGCATTCTTTAAAAGAGAAACGAGCAATTTTGCAAAGGGTGCTCACTCGTGTGAAGCAGCGTTATAACGTAGCTGTTTCAGAAGTAGGGCATCAAGATGTATGGCAACGTACAGAAATTGCAATTGTTTCCGTATCCTCAAATCGTGTTATCTGTGAAAAAGAAATGAATCGTGTACTTGAGTACATCGATTCATTTCCTGAAATTGAACGTACGATAACACAATTGGAATGGTACTGAATGAGGTGAAGAGTTATGAAATTACGTGCAAACCGTGTAGGCGAGCAAATGAAAAAAGAATTAGGCGACATTATCAGTCGTAAAATTAAAGATCCACGTGTCGGATTTGTTACAGTAACAGATGTGCAAGTGAGTGGAGATTTACAAATCGCTAAAGTGTATATTTCTGTTTTAGGTGACGATGAACAGAAAGAAAGTACATTAAAAGGTTTAGCGAAGGCAAAAGGCTTCATTCGTTCAGAAATCGGCCAACGTATTCGTCTTCGTAAAACACCGGAAATTTCTTTCGAATTTGATGAGTCTATTGGATATGGTCATCGAATTGATACACTTTTACATGAAATTAATAAAGACGGTAAACGTGAAGAATAATGGATAGACATTTGTCTATCCATTTTTTCAATGAAAAATAAGTTTGGATAATTATTATGAAAGAATTATGATGAGGTGAACATATATGGAAGGTGTAGTATTATTACATAAGCCAAAAGGCATGACATCACATGATTGTGTATTTAAATTAAGAAAGATATTACGTGAGAAACGAATTGGTCATACGGGAACATTAGATCCAGATGTAACAGGGGTATTACCGATTTGTGTTGGACGAGCAACGAAGATTGCACAGTTTTTAACGAGTGAAACAAAAACATATGAAGGTGAAGTAACATTAGGATTTTCAACAACAACTGAAGATGCTTCTGGTGAAGTTGTTGAAACGACAAATGTAGATCGTAGTATTACTCGTAAGGAAGTAGAAGGAGTTCTCGCAGCATTAACAGGTACGATTGAACAAACGCCTCCAATGTTTTCAGCTGTAAAAGTTAACGGAAAAAAATTATATGAATATGCAAGAGCGGGACAAGAAGTTGAACGTCCAGTTCGTACCATTACAATTCATGAATTCGTATTACTTGATGACCGTGAAATGTTTGAAGGGGAAAACATTTCATTCCGTTTCCGTGTAACGTGTAGTAAAGGGACATATGTAAGAACGCTAGCAGTAATGATTGGTGAAAAACTAGGTTTTCCATCACACATGTCCCATCTTGTAAGAACGGCATCTGGTGAATTTTTACTAGAAGATTGCATATCATTTGAAGAAATTGAAGAAAACGTGCAAAATGGAACAGTAGAGTCTATCTTCATTTCAATTGATGAAGCGTTAAGTAAATTCCCAAAAATGGTTGTAGATGAAAAGCAAGCAGAAAAAATAAAAAATGGTATGTTCTTAAAGAATGAATTAGAAATAACAGCACCATTCATTACAGTATTTGATAAAAATGACCGTTGCTTAGCGATTTATGAGCATCATCCAAAACACCCTGGTATGCTAAAGCCAATGAAAGTACTTGTGAATAATCAAGAACTAAAGCTATAATGAATTATTGGAAGGATTATTACAGAAAAAGGTGAATTCAAGCGTGAAACTTATTCATTTAACTCATCCACATGAACAAAATAAATTAGAATTACCACCTACTGTAATGGCATTAGGATTTTTTGATGGCATTCATTTAGGGCATCAGTGTGTGATTCGAACTGCGAAACAAATAGCGGATGAACGCGGATATAAAAGTGCAGTTATGACATTTCATCCCCATCCATCTGTTATTTTAGGGAAAAAGGAAGCGCATGTGGAGTATATTACACCGATGCGTGATAAAGAAAAAATAGTCGAAAACTTAGGAATCGATATATTATATGTTATTAAATTTGATGAATCGTTTGCAGGTTTATTGCCACAGCAATTTGTAGATGATTATATTATTGGTTTAAATGTAAAGCATGTAGTAGCAGGGTTTGATTATTCATATGGACGTTTAGGAAAAGGGAAGATGGAGACTTTACCATTTCATGCAAGAGGGGAGTTTACACAAACTGTGATTGAAAAAGTTGAATTTCAAGAAGAGAAGGTAAGTTCTACAGCATTACGAAAGTTAATTCGAAATGGTGAAATGGAACAAATTCCATCTATTTTAGGTAGAGCCTATACAGTGGGAGGAACGGTTGTACATGGCGATAAACGTGGACGACAAATTGGTTTTCCAACCGCTAATGTAGGTTTAAGTGATGAGTATTTATTGCCACCTGTAGGTGTTTATGCAGTGAGATTAAAAGTTCACGATGAATGGTACGATGGTGTATGTAATATTGGATATAAACCAACTTTTAAAGAAAATGAGCGTCAATTATCTATTGAAGTACACTTATTTGAATTCAACAAAGACATATATGATCAAAGTGTTACAGTTGAGTGGCATATGCGTATAAGAGAAGAGAAGAAATTCAATGGTATTGATGAGCTAGTTGAACAAATCGCAAAAGATAAGAAAACAGCACAAGAATATTTTGCGAGTGAAAAGAATATACTTGCTTTTTCAAATGAAAAGTAGTATTCTATGTTATGTACTTTATGACAACCATTGCTTGGCATTGCGACTCACCGACGCTTGCTCGGTAATTGGGGGTTTAATTAATAGGAGGTGAAATAGGATGGCTTTAACACAAGAACGTAAAAATGAAATCATTGCACAATTTAGAACTCATGAGACTGATACTGGTTCTCCAGAGGTTCAAATTGCTGTCCTAACGGAGCAAATTAACACTCTAAACGAGCACTTACGTACTCACAAGAAAGATCATCATTCACGTCGTGGTCTATTAAAGATGGTTGGTAAACGTCGTAACTTACTAACTTACCTTCGTAATAGCGATATCACACGTTACCGTGAATTAATCACAAAGCTTGGCTTACGTCGATAGTCAAAGAAGCGGGAATATTCCCGCTTTTTTGTTAGGTAAAAATATATCTTCTACGCTTTATAGCTTACTTAATTTTCGGCAATACTAGAGGTAGAATATTGTGATATACTATCCATTTACATAGAAGAATTGAATACTTTAAATTGAGAGGGGTACTTAAATGAGTCAAGAAAAGCAAGTCTTCTCGATAGATTTAGCTGGTCGCCAGCTAACAGTTGAAACTGGTCAGCTTGCAAAACAAGCGAATGGGGCAGTATTAGTAAGATATGGCGATACAGCGGTTCTATCTACAGCAACTGCATCAAAAGAGGCTAAAAATGTAGATTTCTTCCCACTTACAGTAAACTATGAAGAGCGTTTATATGCAGTCGGAAAAATTCCAGGCGGTTTTATTAAACGTGAAGGTCGTCCAAGTGAAAAAGCAATTTTGGCAAGTCGTTTAATCGACCGTCCAATTCGTCCGCTTTTCGCAGATGGTTTCCGTAACGAAGTACAAGTTGTCAGCATTGTAATGAGTGTTGATCAAGATTGTTCTTCTGAAATGGCAGCTATGCTTGGTTCTTCATTAGCGTTATCGATTTCAGATATTCCATTTGAAGGTCCAATCGCTGGTGCAACAGTTGGTCGTATTAATGGCGAATTCGTTATTAATCCAACAGTAGAACAGCAAGAACAAAGTGATATTCACCTTGTTGTAGCTGGTACAAAAGATGCAATTAACATGGTTGAAGCAGGAGCAGATCAAGTACCTGAGGAAACAATGTTAGAAGCAATTATGTTTGGACATGACGAAATTAAACGTCTAATTGCATTCCAAGAAGAGATTGTACAAGCTGTAGGTAAAGCGAAATTAGAAATAAAACTATATGAAGTTGATGCTGATCTTAACCAAGCTGTACGTGAGATGGCTGAGAAGGATATGCATTCTGCAATTCAAGTACATGAGAAACATGCACGTGAAGATGCAATCAACGTAGTGAAAAAGCGTGTAATTGAGCATTACGAAGCTGAGGAAGCTGACGCTGACACATTAGGACAAGTAAATGAGATTTTATATAAAATTGTAAAAGAAGAAGTACGTCGTCTTATTACAGTTGAAAAAATCCGCCCAGATGGCCGTAAAGGTGATGAAATTCGTCCTTTAGCATCAGAGGTTGGTATTTTATCTCGTACACACGGTTCTGGTTTATTCACACGTGGACAAACACAAGCATTAAGTATTTGTACATTAGGCGCTTTAGGCGATGTGCAAATTTTAGATGGTCTTGGTGTAGAAGAATCAAAAAGATTCATGCACCATTACAATTTCCCATCGTTTAGTGTTGGTGAAACAAGACCGATGCGTGGACCAGGTCGTCGTGAAATTGGTCACGGTGCACTAGGAGAACGTGCTCTTGAGCCTGTAATTCCATCTGAAAAAGATTTCCCATATACAGTACGTCTTGTATCTGAAGTGTTAGAATCAAATGGTTCTACTTCACAGGCAAGTATTTGTGGTAGTACTTTAGCAATGATGGATGCTGGTGTTCCACTTAAAGCTCCAGTTGCTGGTATTGCAATGGGTCTAGTTAAATCTGGTGAGCATTACACAATTTTATCTGATATTCAAGGTATGGAAGATCATTTAGGTGATATGGACTTTAAAGTAGCAGGTACAGCACAAGGTGTAACTGCACTGCAAATGGACATTAAAATCGATGGTTTATCTCGTGAAATTTTAGAAGAGGCATTACAACAAGCGAAAGTTGGTCGTGTGCACATTCTAAATCATATGCTATCTGTTATTGCAGAGCCACGTACTGAATTATCAGCTTACGCTCCAAAGATTATTACAATGACAATTAATCCAGATAAAATCCGTGACGTTATTGGACCGAGCGGTAAACAAATTAATAAAATTATTGAAGAAACTGGAGTTAAAATTGACATCGAGCAAGATGGTACAGTATTTATTTCTTCAATAAATCAAGAAATGAATGACAAAGCTAAGAAAATTATCGAAGATATTGTTCGCGAAGTACAAGTAGGTGAAATCTACGAAGGAAAAGTGAAACGTGTTGAGAAATTCGGTGCTTTCGTTGAATTATTCAGCGGTAAAGATGGATTAGTTCACATTTCTGAACTTGCACTTGAGCGTGTAGGTAAAGTAGAAGACGTTGTGAAAATCGGTGATGTAATTACAGTTAAAGTTATCGAGATTGACAAGCAAGGTCGCGTAAATCTATCTAGAAAAGTATTGCTAAAAGAAGAGCAAGAAAAAGAAGCTGCTAAAGAAGAAAACAAACAAGAGCAGCAATAAGTAAAAGCCAGTTCAACTGGCTTTTTTGTTATGTAAAAAACATGATGTACACATATTTTTATGTCAGTATAGGTATAGTTTTCATTATAACGCTCAAATTAACAAAGATAAGAAGAAAAATATTTTTTATTTAGTTAATGGGAGGGTTTATATGAAAGTTCGTATATTGGCATACATATGTGTATTTTTTTTATATGTCAGTTTAGGCTCTTATTCCGTTTTTGCACAGGATAACTTGTATGAAGAAATTCAAAAACATGCAAAACAATATGAGATTGCACCTCAAAATGCGATCATTGATAAGATATGGAAAGCAACACCTGGATATAATGGAAGACAAGTCGATATTGAAGCATCCTATAACAATATGAAGAAGCTAAAGAAATTTGATCAAAAACATCTTGAATTCAAGGAAGTATCACCGAGTGTCCATTTAGCAGATTTATCACCAGCCCCAATTTACAGGGGACATCCAAATAAAAAGATGGTTGGATTAACAATAAATGTGGCATGGGGAAATGAGTATTTGCCTCGTATATTAGAGATATTGAAAAAACATGATGTGAAGGCAACTTTCTTTTTGGAAGGACGTTGGGTGAAAGAAAATTTACGATTTGCAAAAATGATTGTCGATGCAAATCAAGAAGTTGGAAATCACTCTTACACACATCCTAATATGAAAACATTATCGTCTGATGAAATACGAGAACAGTTACAAAAAACAAATCGAATGATAGAAGCAGCCACCAATCAAAAAGTAAGATGGTTTGCCCCGCCTAGTGGAAGTTTTCGAGATGAAGTCGTACAAATTGCAGATGATTTCCAAATGGGAACGATTATGTGGACAGTAGATACAATTGATTGGAAGCGACCAGAGCCAGACGTATTATTGCAGAGAGTAATGAGAAAAATACATTCAGGTGCCATTGTATTAATGCATCCTACTTCATCTACAGCAGAAGCATTAGATACAATGATTACAAAATTGAAGGAACAAGGATATAGAGTGGGGAATATAACAGAATTACTGGATGAAAAACGTGTGGATTAAATACATTTGCATGACATTCATCCTTAAACTTGTTATCATTAAATAATAGCGTTAATTTAGAGAAACTGGTAGTAGGAGGAAAGTTTTTGATTAAAAAATATACTTGTAAAAATGGTGTAAGAATAGTTATGGAGAACATACCAACTGTAAGATCGGTTGCGATTGGTATTTGGATCCATGCAGGATCAAGAAATGAAAATGAAAAAAATAACGGGATTTCCCACTTTTTAGAGCATATGTTCTTTAAAGGGACGGAAACACGTAGTGCGCGCGAAATTGCGGAATCATTTGATAGCATTGGTGGGCAAGTAAATGCTTTTACTTCAAAAGAATATACATGTTACTATGCAAAAGTGTTAGATGAGCATGCTAAATATGCTTTAGATGTTTTAGCAGATATGTTCTTTAATTCAACATTTGATGAGGAAGAACTGAAAAAAGAGAAGAATGTCGTATGTGAAGAAATTAAAATGTACGAAGACGCTCCAGATGATATTGTGCATGATATGTTAACGAAAGCGACATATGAAACGCATCCGCTTGGATATCCTATTTTAGGAACAGAAGAAACGCTTGATACGTTTACAGGTGATACACTACGTCAATATATAAAAGATCATTATACACCTGAAAATGTAGTTGTTTCAGTTGCAGGAAATATTGATGAAGCATTTTTACAAACAGTAGAGCAATATTTCGGTAGTTATGAAGGAACAACAAACCGTGAACAAGTACATAGCCCAATTTTCCATTTTAATAAGGTAGCACGTAAAAAAGAAACAGAACAAGCTCATTTATGTTTAGGATATAAAGGCTTACAAATGGGACACGAAGATATTTATAACTTAATCGTATTAAATAACGTTTTAGGCGGTAGTATGAGTAGCCGTTTATTCCAAGAAGTACGTGAGCAACGTGGGTTAGCTTACTCGGTATTTTCTTACCACTCTTCTTATGAAGATACAGGTATGTTAACACTGTACGGTGGAACAGGTAGCCAACAATTAGATACACTGTATGAAACGATGCAAGAAACACTAGAAACATTGAAAAATACAGGTATTACAGAAAAAGAGCTTATGAATAGTAAAGAGCAATTAAAAGGAAACTTAATGTTAAGTTTAGAAAGTACGAATAGTCGTATGAGCCGTAACGGTAAAAATGAATTGCTGCTTCGTAAGCATCGTTCACTTGATGAGATTATTGAAAGTGTAAACACTGTAACAAAACAAAATGTAGATGAGTTAATCCGCAATATGTTTACGGATGAATTCTCTGCTGCACTTATTAGTCCAGATGGAAAACTTCCAAAAGGAATAAAACTATAATTGATTTTTGTGATGTACTCGAAAATAACCGTATCTCTTTTAAATGAGATACGGTTATTTTTTTTAGACATACAGAATAGGTACTAATAATGGATAACTTAAATTGAAAATTCGGTAGGGGGAGAGTGTATGCGATTAAGTGAATTAAATGGTAAAGAAATTGTAGATTTAGAAAGAGCGGAAAAAATGGGGATTTTAGGGCATCTAGATTTAGAAATTAATGAGAGCGATGGACAAATACAAGCGCTTATCATACCTGTTACAAAATGGGGAGGTTTTAAAAAAGGACAACAAGAGGTAAGGGTGGAATGGAGAGATATTAAGAAAGTGGGGCATGACATGATACTTTGTGATATATCTGACCATTCAAATTCGGAGTGAAAGATGGCCATTTCGGCCGTCTTTTTTTTGTATATATAAAGCTGATAAATCATATGTGCTTTTTGTTTTTCAATCACCTCAAACTCGTACATTACATATGATGTGGAGGAAAAAGAAAAAGTAGGCACTTTTCTTATAAATGACAGAAAAAGAAGGTGAATTAGGGAATGTTGACTGAGATGCATATTGCTGTCATAGGAGGAGATGCAAGGCAGCTAGAAGTAATTCGTAAACTAGTTGAATTGGATGCGAAACTTTCATTGATAGGGTTTGATCAGTTGGATCATGGCTTCACAGGGGCAGCAAAAGAAAGTATACAAAATTTAGATTTTACTTCTGTAGATGCAATCATTTTGCCAGTTGCAGGTACAAATGCCAAAGGAGAAGTAGATACTATTTTTTCAAATGAAAAAGTTTCTATAACGAAAGAACAAATTGAAAATACACCAGAACACTTTACTATATATTCAGGTATTGGTACGCCTTTCTTGGAAAATCTCGTATCTACTACAAACCGAAAACTTGTTAAATTATTTGATCGTGATGATGTGGCAATCTACAATTCTATTCCGACTGTAGAAGGCACATTAATGATGGTAATTCAACATACCGACTATACAATTCATGGGTCCAATGTAATGGTTTTAGGATTTGGTAGAACAGGGATGAGTGTTGCCAGAGCATTTCAATCATTAGGAGCCCACGTCAAAGTTGGAGCAAGACGATCGGAACATATTGCACGTATTACAGAGATGATGTTTTCTCCTTTTCATATGCAAAACATTGAGAAAGAAGTAGGAAATATGGATATTGTGATTAACACAATTCCACATCTCGTTGTGACAGCGAATGTTATTTCAAAAATGCCAGCTCATACGTTAGTAATTGATTTAGCTTCTAAACCAGGTGGTACCGACTTTAGATACGCAGAAAAAAGAGGAGTTAAAGCGCTATTAGCACCTGGATTGCCAGGGATTGTTGCTCCGAAAACAGCAGGACAAATTTTAGCGAACGTTCTTTCTCAGTTATTAGCAGAAGACGTAATAGCAAGAAAGGAGAATGGGGAATGAATTTAAAAGGGAAAAGAATTGGATTTGGTTTTACAGGTTCACATTGTACGTATGAAGAAGTGATGCCTCATTTAGAGAAATTAATTGCTGAGGGAGCAGAAGTACGTCCCGTTGTTTCTTACACTGTTCAATCAACAAATACGAGATTTGGTGAGGGAGCAGAGTGGATTAAAAAGATTGAAGAAACAACAGGATTTAAAGCAATTAATTCAATCGTTGGCGCAGAACCGCTAGGACCTAAAATTCCATTAGACTGTATGGTAATTGCACCACTAACAGGAAATTCGATGAGTAAATTTGCAAATGCAATGACAGATTCTCCAGTATTAATGGCAGCAAAAGCGACGCTGAGAAATGGTAAGCCTGTCGTATTGGCGGTTTCGACGAATGATGCTTTAGGATTAAACGGGGTAAATCTAATTACACCAACAAGGTGACGACAAAGCATAAACGCTTATATGTCGCCATCTTGAGGGAGCTTAGGGTAAAGCACAAGTTCGAAATCATCGAGCCTTTGCCACTTTTCTTTCTTATAAACAGCCTTTTCTAAAACCGACTTTAGGAGGCTGTTTTTCTTTTTGGGATCATCTGTTTTAAAGTACAGATCAAGAACATGCTCCACTTGAGGTATTGTATCTTTCTTAACTTTTTCCTTCTTAATTTCGATTTTAATTTCTTTCTTTAAGTTTTCCATCGTGGAAGTAATTTCAGTAATACGATCGGAAACTACATTCGAGCGTTCTAAAAACATATCGACTGTGTAAACGCCACGTTCTAATAAATCATGTAAATTACTTTTTTGTTTTTGGACATCCACTAATTCTTTTTCAAGTTTACGTAACGCAGCTTCATTCATTTGAATAACTTGTGTTTCTTTTAACTTGTCATCTTGCTTATGTTTTTCAAAATCAGCTTTATAATTGATATACCATTCTTTTAAAGCCTCAAGTAAACGCTTCTCGATTAATTCAGTATAGCTTGATTTGTTTTCGCAACCGCGATGCTTACAATCCATTGTTTCTTTTCGGTTCTTCGGATAACGTTGGACCATACTATAACCACATTTACTACATTTAATAATACCAGCTAGTGGATTTTTAATTCCATTCGTATTGTAAGGAACGTGATACCTTGAATTTAATTTTTCTTGTACTTGCTCAAACAAACTTTCGGGTATGATAGGCTCATGTTTTCCATCAGCGATAATCCAATCTGATTTATCTTGTCTTGCACAGCTACGTTTTACAGCATCAGGACGTTTTACTTCTTTTCGTTTTTGCCACGTTACTTTTCCGATGTACACATTGTTTTTTAATATATCCAAGATGCTATAAGGATTCCATTCATTACCTAACTTACTTTTGTAGCCAAGGTCATTTAACTTGCTTCTAATTGCATTCGCACCCATATCCTCATTTGCGTACCAATCAAATATCATTCTTACAACAGAGGCTTCTTCTGAATTAATTGTTAAAGTACGCTCTCGTTTATTTAAACGGTGTATATCATATCCGAATGGTGCATGTGTACCAAGGTAATTACCAGCCTCTACACTAGCAACACGACCTCGTTGCATACGACGCGTAATAATCTTTAACTCCTTACGAGCCATAAACGCTTCAAATTCGCTGTATTCTTCGTCCCACTCGTCATTAAGGTCATAAGTCTTCCTAGGTGTCATAATCTTCGTATTCGAGCGTTTAAACGTCTCTAAAATGATTCCTTGCTCTTTCATACCACCACGACCTAAACGATCCATATCCATACAAAGAACAACATCATATTTGTTATCTTCAATTTCTTCAAGCAGTGCTAACATCTCAGGCCGTTTCACTAAGCTCTCACCAGAAACGATTTCCTCACGGACAGATAAAATATTTAAGTTCATTTCCTTGGCAATTTTCAGCAGGGTAGAGCGGTGCTTTGCTAACGTTTCGCCTTCGCCACGTGCTTCGGCTTCAAGATCGGCACGCGATTTTCTTAGGTAGATTGCAGTTTTCATAATATAGAAACCTCCTCATTTATAAAATTATACGAACTGTAATTTATAGAAAGAAGTAAATAATTACTGAAAAAGTTTTCTAATAGTAGAGTTTCTATTCCTTTAATTGTTATCAACTGCTTTTTGAGAACCTCTATATTGTTATGTAAGTAAAAGGGGATTAAATAGACTTAGGGTGTAGTTAGACATGCACTAGAAAATCCTTTTTGTAAATGGCTAGCTAATAATTGATTTTCATAATGTAATAAGCGTTTATGTGCGATTTCAAATGATACATTAAAGGTCTTTGCAATCAGGTAAATTGCTTCCATTCTTGTACCAGGGAAATCTATTTTTCTTAACATAAAAGTTGGTACACAAAATTGCAACATGAAATTTTGTGCTTTTGCTTCTTGGTAATCTATAAAAGTTTTCGGTATATGTAGTTGATTACCTGCATGAAATAGAATATGACAAAGTTCATGTCCAAAATCTTCCCATTGATGGTGAAATGATTTTCGACTATCAATAATAATACTTGGTAAATCATTTCTGTATATAGCACGACTTCCGAAAGGCGCAAAATGTAACCAAACATTTAATTTTTCGGAAATCCTTACCATATCTATCTCTTCAGGTAAAAAAATAGAAACTGATTGATATAATTTTTTGATGGAATCTTCAATTTGTGTTGTGTAGTAAGGCTTTGTTTTATGCATATTATATCACTCCATAGATAAAATACGAACGTAAGTTCTAATTATATCAAAAAAAGAAAAGTCTGGAAAAGACTTTTCTTTTTTTGATATTTAAACAAATTGAATTTTGTTTAAGAGACACATAACTCATGTGTGTTTAATTTTGTAAGATACTCATTTAAGGTTTTTCGAGAAAAGATGGTGTAAACATCATGGGAAGTTATTAGTTTCCAAGTGATAAGTAAATCATCTTTATAAATTAGTTCTTCAACGGTTTTGGTTAAACCCTCAACATAACTAGTTGTGATATTAACAGTCAGGTACCCGTTTGTACCTGTTTGATAAGATACATCGAGTAGTTTTCCGCCTTTTTTAATATTGCTAGCTATTAAATCAAGATAGTGCATACCTTGATAAATAAGGCTCCTTTCTGTATTACATTGTATCATTTCGGATTCCTCCTAGTACTATTTTTGACCGTATTGGCTAAAGTAGTAGTCTAATTTTTCTAAGAAACGTTTTTTTGCAACTGCAAAATCTTCAGGTAAATATGAGCTGAAATGTTTTTTTGTTGTACTATATAATCCTTGTTTAAAGTTTCTTACAATATATCCTATATTATTTATACGGTCATTATCAATACTATTTTCTTTCTCGTGTAGCTCAAATCCTTCTTTTTCTAGAACGGATGTTCTGAAAAAAGAATCCAATTTTGAGTGCATCCATGTTGTAAAATCTTTACGAATTGTTTCGGATAATATTAATTTTTGGTATTCATCAAATGATCTATTATGTTGTTCTTGAGTTGTTGATTCTAGATTTTGAATAAGAAGATTTGCTTGATCTTTATCAATTAAACCATCACGTTTCATATCATTTATTTTCTCGATTTTTTCTTGGAGTAGTTGCTGTTCCTCAATAATCAAATTATAGGTAGCATGTTTAAATTGTTCATATCCATTTGTTGTAAATGAATCTTGTGCACCTAATCCGTTAGATGAATATGAACTTACCGATCCAATTTGGACAGTAATAGGATTTGGGTCTAGATCAGCAGAATGAATTTTTCCGAGTACTGTTTCTTTTTCTATAAAACCTATTTCATCAAAGGCAAAAGACAATTGTTGTGAAATTTCTTCAACTTGTTTTTTTAATTTTTCACCATATTCTTCTTGTGATTTGTAGTAATACCACAGTTTTTCAAGTCCAAGTTCCTGATGATACACGACATTACAGAAATTATTTACAGTATTGTGTTCTTGTCCATGAATTCTTCTTAAGCCACGACCTATAGCTTGTGCGTAAGGAGAGAGTGTTTTAAATGGTCTGAAAATAGATACTATAGAAATATTAGGATTATCGTAGCCTTCGCCTAACATTTGGATACTCACCATAACGTCATATTGGCCATTTGCAAAATCATTTAAGCGAATTTCTATTTGTTCTGGAGATAATCTACTACTTACATAAGTGCATGAAAGGCCACAATCTTCAAACCAATTTGTAACTAATTGAGCGTGTTCATCATTACATGTAATTGCTAAGACTTGATGTTTTGGATAGCTTTTTCTTTTTAGCTCTAAAATCTCTTTTGTGTGATTAATTACTTGTTTAGAGCATGCTTCATCCATTGCAATTGTTCTATTAACCCAGTCATTTCCTAGTTTTCTTTTAGCTTCTTCTAATGAGTAATTCTGACCACTTTTCGGATCATGAAAGTTTAATTTCCCAGGTATTCCTTCGGCTTTTACAACATTTTTTAGTAAACCATCTTCAATCGCTTCAGCTAAAGTGTATTCAAAAATTGGATCATATTCATGAGTAGAGATTTTTAAATTATCACTACGGAAGGGTGTAGCAGTTAGTTTAATAATTTTTGATGCGTTAAAATAATCTAAAGTTTTTTGCCACATATCAGCTGCAGCATGATGTGCTTCGTCGATAATAATCATGTCAAAAAAATTAGAATCTACTAGCTCTTTTAAATTAACGTCTTCACTACTACCAATAATCTTATGGATATTGGTAATTACAATATTTGAAAGGTTTAATTTTCTTAGGGTTTGTTGTTTAGCTTCTTCATCTTTACTGTTAAACCCTTGATATAAGTAACTTTTTGGGAATTTACTTCTATCAAGAATAACTTTTCTTTTATACCAAAATGTATCTTCTGGATTTGTAATTGAGTCAAATTCTTTGAATACGGTTTTTCGGACAATTTTCCCAGGAGTGATAATTAAAACCCGTCCGTTACTTAATCCAAAAGGTAGCATCGCCATAACACCAGTTTTTCCAGAGCCAGTAGGCATTACAATTAAGCTTTCCCTATATTTGAAGTCTGAGAACTCTTCATAATGTGAAATGGCTGCTTGATAAGCATCGATTTGTGGTGAATATAGATTGGGGTTCCCTTGAATTAATGGTTTTGTCGTTTGAAAAATGCTCATTTATTTCATCCTTTCTTTTGGTAAAGTGTAATGATTTTATATTAAGAATTTACAAAAAATTAATCAGAGAAATAGATTATAGATAGAATAATAAATAGAAAACTAAAATTATGTAGTTCAGGGATTATTAACCATGATAATGCAAATAAAAAAACGCAATAAGCGTAGGGGTTACTAGTTTAAAAGAAAATAAATTGATGTATTTATATAGATGATGAATTTAGAAGTAGAATTGCAAATTAAGTTGTAAATTATTTATTACAACTTAATTTGCAATTCATTAACTATAGTCAATGAATTGCGCAAAAAATACGCATTTACTATATACCCTATTCAATTAACGCTGTTTATCCCCAATTTTACGATTTTTTTCTTTATCTTTAATAAAATCCCAAAATAGTTTAAGTTCTTCCTGTTTTTCAGGAGAAGCATCTTTAATGTCTTTGAACCATATGCCTAGCTCAGGGTCTAATAGGGGATTATAGGTATCAATGTCTTTTTGAGTAACATTTCTACCTAAAAGATAGTCAGTTGAAACCTCAAAGAAATCTGCAAACTTATTTAAAGTATCATAATCAGGTTTTCTGTTCCCATTTTCATAACCTGATATTGTCGATTCAGCAAGGTTTAATTTTTGACCTAACTCTTTCATAGTTAGGTTATTTTTTTTTCTTAATTTGCGTAAGTTCTCTCCAATCATAGGAATCCTCCTATTCATCTTCTAAGTTTAATTATACTTTGCAAAGTGCAAAAATTGAAATGAATTGGCAAAAACTTTGCAAAACGCGTTGACACTTTGCGATATGCGTAGTATATTTTTGGTAACAACACAAAGTGCAAAGTTTAAGGCGGTGATAATGAAATGGGTGGTCCAAAAGAAATCCGCATAGAATTGGGGATTAGTATTGAAGAAGCTGCAAGGAATTTGGGTATTTCAGGTGGCTATCTATCACAAATTGAAAATGGACAGCGGCAAATTAGTACAGAGAGAGCTGATCAAATAGCCAAGCTATACGGGAAGAGAAAAGAAGATATTTTTTTACCTACTCGCTATTCAGTTTGCAAAGTTTTGGGGTGATAAAGATTTAAGTATTGGTACATTAATAAAAAAAGATCTGATTAATGAAAGAGGGTGGGAAAATGCCATCAACTAACATGGCAGTACCAGCAGATTCGTCGCATAAACATATAAAAAGGACTTCAAGGGGTGACACCATGAGCCAACAAGAAGAATATGCGGCGACTTATGAGTTTGGAAAAACGAAAGTCCATGTTGTGGCTCCTGAGCCAAAATCACAAAAGGATATCGATAAAATCCGTCAAGCATATTACAAGGCTGGTTGGGCCATCATCAAAGAAATACAAGTGAAAGAAAACATTGAGGAATAGTTCCTCTCTTTTTACATGAATAATAGACAAGTTACATATGTACTAAATTCATTGTAACCATTTGAAAACTAAATATGGAGGCGAACAGATATGGGAACAAGCATATACTGCAATTCAGCAATAGGGGAATTATTACAGAATGCTAGAGAATGTTGTGATAATGTTCAGCTGAAAACGAAGAAAGGGTTATCTAAGTACCTTGGTATTACACATGAAAGATTAACCCGTATTGAATCTGGACTTTCTAAACCAGAATTTGAACTTGCGATGGATTGGTGTCATGCAACAGGAGCAAAGTTGAATCAACAAGCGATTAAACATATTTATGGGGTTGGGTTACCGCCTACAGATCCACGTTTAACTCAAGATGTAAATCTACAATTGATGAACTACATTAAACAAGCTGAAGAGGGGATTGCGGCAGCGAAGGAAATCATGAACTTACAAGTTGCAACCAGGTCATGGAGGTTGGATGAAAAGAAGAAACATGAATACACAGTTCATGCAAAAGAAATCTTCGATACAATCCAAGCTACTCAATGCGTAGTACAAGCTCTTGAACAAGTTCATTTTGGCATTATGGAACAAATACAAAGAAATTGGTTGCAAAAGGCTATGGCAGAAAACGTTATTATTCAATCGGTAGATAGTTTAATGACCTTAACAAAGGTGCTGTAAAGGAGGAAGGAAAATGACAGTAGATTATAAGAAACCGAGTCTAAGAGAATATAAGGAATTAATTCGCTATGATGCAAAACTAACTGGTGAAATTAAAATAGCAGAATTACTTAATGAGAATTTAAAAACAGTTGAGTTAAAGCAAGAGAAGAAATTGTTGGGGATTCGAATCAAAATTATCGAAGCATCATTCATTTTGAAACATAAATGGGCAAAAGAAAAAGCTACCGCCTAGAACAGTAGCTGACAATATATTTTACAAAATAATTATATCATTATATTAATTTTTTGGGAAAGTTAATGCATTTGTAGTTTATACCATTAAATTTAAAATATACCAAAATAATAGATTTTTAATATTTTTATAAAAATTAGAAAAGCACTGTGCTTGTCGTTATGATCAGAAAGGAGATGTAATTCATGAACGATAAATACGATTGTCTTCATGATCTAGTTCTTCCGGGAGACTTTTCGTTTGCGGATAAACTTCATAATTGTATGGTTGCATGCGTTCATAACATGTTTCATGCAGAATCAACTGAAGAATCAAATCGCTGGGAAGAAGAACTGGAGCGATGTATGAAAGAATTTAAAATGCTTCGTGATACAAAAGAAGAACATGAGGCATCTATGAGTTATCGTGTAGTGATTAAAGATTTAAGAGCAAGAGGAGTTAGTGCATCACTAGTAACACGTAGAAAATAAAAAAGTCTATCACTTGGCAGAGTGATAGATAAATGGTCTTGCAAAGATCTTAGGATTAATTATATCAAATTAGCATTCGTATAACAACGGGGGGTGTTGCATGCTTTTAGACAAGTCATTACATAGAGTGTTGCTGAACCCTAAAGTGTTTCAACAAGCAACACCTAATTTACTTAGTAAAACAATATCTCAAAACAGGATACAAGAATTATCGCTTATTACGTGTAGAGGACGGATTCGCGATATGTAAACGGGAGGATGAATAATATGGCAGTTTATAGACCAGTACATGTTTCATTTTGGCAGGATTCATTTGTTTTAGATCTTACACCGGAGGAGAAGTATTTCTACTTATATTTGATGACAAACAGTAAGACGTCTCAATCAGGAATCTATGAGCTTCCACTTCGTATTATTGAAAATGATACAGGATACAATCGTGAAACTGTTATGAAGCTATTAGAACGTTTTGCTGAGTACGGAAAAATTAATTACAACCAAAAAACAAAAGAGCTGTTCTTAATAAACTGGTTAAAGTTTAATCCAATTAAAAATGTAAACATTGAAAAGTGCGTCTTAAAAGAGATTCAATCTGTGAAGGACCAGGATTTCTTAGTTGATTTCTATGAAACATGTTTGCAATTAGAACGTGAACAAGATTTCAAAATCCCTCGTATTAAGGAGTATTTATCAGTCCGTTTGGAGGGGCTTATAAGGGGCTTCCAAGACCCTAGCAAGGAAAAAGAAGAAGAAAAAGAAAAAGAAAAAGAACAACAACAAGAAGAACGCACAAGCGCAGAAGAAGTTGTTGAGGTTAATCCGATTTCTTTTTACGAACAAAACTTCGGACTGATTACACCTTTTATTGCAGATGGTATTCATGCATGGATAGATGATTTAAATGCAGAGCTAGTTATTAAGGCTATGGAGATTGCTTTAGAGAAGAATACAAGAAACATGAATTACGTAAATACGATTTTAAGAGATTGGCATCTTAAGGGATTGAAAACAATAATGGACGTTGAGGCAGCTGATAAAGCATTTCGTACTCAGCGATTAACAAAAGCGAAGCAACAGACACAAGCACCTTATCAACAAAAAGGCTTATCGGAAGCTACTAAAAACGTAATACAGCAGCAACAAGCATGGGAGCAGAACATTGCAACAGAAGAAGAACTTGCAGTACTTAACCAACAGAATGCGTGGTTGGCCCAATGAGTAACGATATGATTCGTAACGTAGAAGCTGAACAAAGTGTTTTAGGTAGCATTATCCAAGAAGGTGATTTAATTAAAGATTGTCAGCTAAAGGTAAAACAGTTTTCTTTACCAACGCACCAAGTGATTTTCAAGGCAATGAGAGAGCTGGAGGATGCTGAAGTGCCAGTAGATCTTGTTGCTCTCATGGGGAAATTTGAAGACAGTTTTATGAATCAAATTGGTGGTATTGCGTTCTTTGTAAACTTAACTGAAGTTGTTCCAACGACGAAAAACTTTTCGTATCACGAAGGTTTAATTATCGAAGCTTGGAAAATGAGACATGCTCAAGAGGTTGCTGGTAATTTATATAATCGTCTTCAGCAAGAAAGAGATATGAGCGCTATTAGTACTTCGATTGATGAGTTAAGCGCCATTGAGGAAACAGGTTATTCAGATGAATTTAATTTAAAGGAAACCCTAGTTGATTTGTATAAGAACATGCAAATCGATGTAGGAGATTTAACCGGTATACCAACTGGTTATGACGACTTGAACAGAATGACAGCAGGATTACAAGAAGGCGATTTAATTATTGTTGGTGCCCGGCCTTCAATGGGGAAAACAGCATTTGTATTAAACGTCGCTTTTCATGCAGCAAGTGCCCATACAGCAACAGGAATCTTTTCACTAGAGATGGGAGAAGAGCAGTTGCTTAAACGTATGATTTCAAGTACCGGAAATATAGATGCTACGAAATTAAAAAATCCTAAGAAGCTATGTAATTTAAAGGATTGGGAAAAGATTAGTCAAGCGATGGGATTAATTAATGATTTGCCATTAGAAATTTACGATAAAGCAAATGTAACAATGCAAGAGATTTACGCAAAGGCTAGGAAACTAAAACGTAAGTACCCTGATAAAAAGGTGTTAATCGCAATTGATTATTTGCAGCTTATTGTGGGAGATTCAAAGCATAGAGGGAACCGCATGCAAGAGATTGGTGAGATTAGCCGTAAGTTAAAACTGATGGCCAGAGAATTAAATATATGTGTAGTTGCATTATCACAGTTAAGTCGTGCTGTAGAAAGTAGGCAAGATAAGAGACCTTTGCTATCAGATTTACGTGAGAATGGTCAAATTGAGCAAGATGCAGATTTAATAGCATTCTTATACCGTGAAGATTACTATGACCGCGAGACAGAAAATAAAAATATAACGGAAATTATTTTAGCGAAACAGAGGAATGGCCCGGTTGGTGTTGTAGAACTAGCATTCATTAAAGAATTTAGTAAGTTTGTAAATTTAGAGAAAAAGTTCATTCAACAACAGGAGGCTTGATTATGTTGCTACGTCAGGAAGTAGAACGTAGAAAACTAGCAATCATTCGTAAACTATTGGGATTAGGATTAGCTGAAATTAACGGACAAACATTAGATCAACTAACGTTAACGCAGCTTGAAGGAATCTTAATTGCAAGCTTGCAGGTATTGGAGGGGAAAAACAATGCCAAAGCAATTAACAATTTTTGACGTGGAACCGGTTGTATCATTTGATCCTAAGAAAGCTCATATTCACCGTTTGAATTCAAAATTACGGTATGCAGATGTGATTGTGCAAATACCACGTCAAGCCAAAGCGATTGATGAATTAAAACCAACGACAGCGCCTGATGAACGTTACGAATTATTTGAGGATTATACAATTGGGATTTGGCGTTATAAGCGAGTGGAGGATAAAAAGTTTGATTGGGAAGAAGCAGAAGAAATGTGTAAGCGAGCACGGGATGAAAAAAAGCCGATTCCAATACGGCTCCATCTATCACTTGAACAATCATTTGTTCCAGAAAATGTTGTCCAATATCTATAGACAAATAAAAAAAGCTGAGATCACTCTCAACTTACTTCGACAAAGTAATTATAACATATGGGAGTGATTTTGGTGGGGATTAGAAAAGAAAATCTTGTAGAAATGACAGCTGAAATAGATTTGAAAATAAACGGAATATATGTTGTTAAAAATGGTCAGGTCCAACTAATAGAACCACCTCAAGGTGGATTTGGCGAACAATCATTTGTATATCAAAGTGGAAAAGTAATTCGTATGGAAGAACGGAAAACACAGTTACTTTAATAAAATTTGAATTTTATACAAAAGTAGGTGAAAAGATGAAGACCATAGCTTACGCACTGAAACAAAAATTAAGACAGTTTGATAAGTATAATAGCAAGGCAAGAGATTTACATCATGAAATAATAACGATGATAGATGAATACGGAGTTCCTTATGACAATCTTGTAGCCAATGGAGATGGCACAGGACCACAAACAGAAGCTTTAGCTTATATAAATAATGCTGAAGGCAACATCGAAGAGAACATTAAGGAAATGGTAGAAGTGTTCTTGTATTTTGCCAATAAAAACAAATGAATTTTAACCAAAGCGTTATTTGGGAGGGTATTGAGATGATTAAGTTCCGTGCATATGACAAACACAGAAAAGTGATGTGTGATGTTTTAAACATTAATTTCGATAATGAAATTATACACATTAAAAATCCCAAAACTAATGAATATTGGGGCAGAGAATTAAAGGAGTTAAACATGCTTCAATTTATTGGCCAGAATGATTCAAAAGGAACAAAAATTTACGAAGGCGATATTATAGAGACCTCAGAAAATAGATGGGTTGTAGAGTCAATTGGTAGCAAAGAACGAGATGGCCAGATTGGAATTTGTGCCAGTGTAAATGGTGACGGTGAAAATTGGCCAATTGATGAAAGTATTTTATCAGTAACAGTGATTGGGAATATCTTTCTTAATCCAGAGTTACTAGAAAACTAAACAAAATAGTTATTTTATAACCCAAAATAAAAGAACCCGTTTGTTATAAACGGATTCTTCACACAAGGTCTGCAAGAAATTCAAGGTAACTGGACCAGGGCACCATATAGAATTTCTTTTGATATTAATGTATTCAAAGAAATCTAAAACGTTAATAGTAATTAAACAAAATTCTTATTTTAAAGCTAAAGCGCGCCTTGTAGAGCGCTCCTTATGCCTAATTATAAATGCTTATGTTCGATCTTAGATTTCTTGCTTGGAGGAATAAAATGCTCTTAAACAAAGTTTAGATAAACAATATAGCCAATAATCGTAATATAAAACACCGCACAAAAGAAGATTAAAATATATTTTAATGTCTTGTTCATATTAGTACCGTCCTAAAAGAGGATTACTTGGATTTTAATATTGTATGTAAAAAAGGTGCGTTTATACAAGAGAAGGGTAGCAAGCAAAAGTAAAACAAAATCTTTATTTGAATGTAAAAAAGCCCTAGAGGGGACTAGGGCCCTTTACATAATAAATCTTTCTGTTTTTAAAAGGACTTACTGAAGATAACACATGAATGTTTCATAAATGTATCGAAAAATTGAACAAAATCGTTATTTTAATTAAAAGAGCAGCTAGCAAAAGCTAACTGCTTGTTAAAAAAGAATCCACTCTAGGTTATTTACTGCCAGAGTTTCAAGAAATAAATGATTAAATTAATTTAATTTTTCAATTACAATCGAAGCATTTATATTTGTTTGTGTTCCACCTGCTAAAGTCTGCAAAGTAACCGCAGCAGCGGAAGTATGATTATTAAGGGTAATAATATCACCTGCAGCTAAAGCGAGGATTGTTTGGCCGTTGTTTGGTTGAGTCCCTGCACCTGATCCATAAACTGCGCTGGTAACCGGAGCACCATTTAAAAAAAGTGTGAATTGATTAGGCTCAACTCCTGATACAGAAAAAGAAATTTTATAATCTCCTGCATTAAGAACCATTAATTGAGAAGTTCCCAGCGTATGAGTAAAACCAGATGTCATTCTACCATGTGAATTAAAAAGAATAGGTGCTTCTAAGGCAACAACTTGAGCTGCTGTATTGAAAACATAAGCATAATGAGATAACCCGGATACTGTAAGTCCGGTAGGTCCAGTTGCTCCAGTTATGCCGGTAGGTCCAGTAGGTCCTGGAGGTCCACCAGAAGGTCCAGTAGCTCCAGTTATGCCGGTAGGTCCAGTAGGCCCTGGAGGTCCACCAGAAGGTCCGGTAGCTCCAGTTATGCCGGTAGGCCCAGTAGGCCCCGGGGGTCCAACAGTTCCTGGCAAACCGGAAGGTCCAGTAGGTCCTGGAGGTCCACCAGAAGGTCCAGTAGCTCCAGTTATGCCGGTAGGTCCAGTAGGTCCTGGAGGTCCACCAGAAGGTCCGGTAGCTCCAGTTATGCCGGTAGGCCCAGTAGGCCCCGGGGGTCCAACAGTTCC
>NZ_JAEHBO010000039.1:0-47228 GCF_016483575.1 Bacillus cereus group sp. N12 | reverse complement strand
CGGATTTAATACAAGCAATTGAAGAATATATTTACTTTTATAACTATAAACGTTTCCAAAAACGACTCAACCATCGAACTCCGATAGAATATCGAATCTCGATGGCTGCTTAGTCTTTTTAATACTGTCTACTTGACAGGGATAAGACCATTTTTACTAGGCTTTTTGTTTGAAAAAATACCATTTTCATCTTAATACATTTTTAATTTCACTCTATTCTATACAAATTTTTATAAAAGGTTCCTAAATAAACTTTTGAATAGAAGTTTACTTTCAGTTTCAGCAATAAGAAAAGCCACAACAGTTGCTGTGGCTTTTCTTATTGCTCTGACCCAAACTATGTTGTAAATGCTCATGGCATTGTATGTTGGATTTCAATCATTTGTTCCAATATAAACTTTTAAATATTAGTTTACTTTCAAATAACTGAAACCATTGACTTTATCCCAATCCACCTAATACCCTCTAAATCAACAAGAAAAGTATACATTCAAAACATTGTAAATAAGGCGCACCGCCAAATATAAAACATATCCATAGAGAAGCGTGTAGCACCTTGCTATAATAATGTTGGAACTATTTCCTAATTATTGATGAAGGAGCTTAGACATGGAAAAGATTAATAGAATATTAAGTGATTTTGCTAAGGTTAATGAATATGATGGTGTAGGTAATGATTATAGACTATATCTTTTATCAAAAAATACGAAAGAAGATATATGTGAGCTTATAAAAAAGGATATAAAAGCTACTAGTGACGACACAATAGAACTTATACAGTTGAATGAATGGCAGCAGGATTTCCTTTCTTGTGAATTCCCTGAAGGTGAAGAGTATTGGTTCGGAACAATACCCAGTGGATATGATTTGAAAGGATTAACACCGAAGGAATTTATAATAGAACAGTTATTGAATACATTTGAACAAGGGATTGGAGCAGTTTATTGGGTAAAATTAGATATAGGAGCCTATTATGCTTGTAGTTATGAAGAATATGTCTTCGTAACCAATAAGGGAATTTATTATCTTTCTATGCAAGTACACGATTAAAAATATAAAATACTTTATGACCATAGCATGTTTTTTAAAACATGTTTTTTCTTTTGCATTGAAACCCAAAAACGATTGTTTTTGGGACAATTGAATATCAGGCGATTTCCTCCAGTTTTTTGTTGGAATGTTTCCCCAAAATTCATCTCAAAAACTATGTCCCTGGTACGTACATTTATGAATCATAGTAAATTGGAATAAAATAACTTTATCAACAAATATTATAGATAAATATGGTAAAATACACAAAGAGCAACAACTCAAAAAATAAAATGGTGATTCAAGTTGAAAAAGTACTCATTTGAGTGCTTTTTTCTCTGTTTTACATATACAAAAGGGGATTTCATCATGAACATTATCGACTTGGAACTAGTACGAAAGCGAAAAATAAAGGAAAATAAAATGATTACAATACCAATTATTGAACGGGTCTTTGAAGTAAATGGAGAAATTCAATTTGAAGTAACTGGTGAAAAAGAGATTCCTGTTGCTTGGCTGGAAAGGGAATAGATGTTTCTGTCCTTTATATAAACAAGAATCTGTAGTATTCCTACAAGTCCTTATAAACAAAGGATTTTAACGTTTTTTAAAAATGATTATGTCAAAACATATACATTTCAATTAAAATATTTCAAATAATTATAAGTTGTATTTTTGAAATGAAAAATTCTATATTTATAGCTAATTCCCCCATCACGGAGATTTGGGCAAAAACACCCGAGTACAATGAAAAGAATAAAACAAAAAGCTAAAGGCTTATCGTTTTATTCTTTTGATTTAATTTCTTCCCCCTTATCTTTCATCTCCATACTAATGCCACACCTTTTTTATTTTACTCTCCTACTTCTTTTTCTTTTTTAATAAACCTTATAATTAAGTCTTCACCTTTGTATCTAGGGTCTAACTTAATCTCACCTTTATATTCAATTACCTTCACCTTATCCATGACAGTTATACTGTCATACAACTCTTGCTTTACCCATAACTTTTTGACTTTATCATCAACAATCAATTCTAAAGTAGGGTGTTCAAGGATAAGATACTCGGTCTCAACATGTCTCCCAAGAACAGGTGCTTCTATTGGCTTACCTTTCGCAACTAGTTCATCGTTTTGATACCCCTCTATTACTGACAAGACTATACAAAACAACCAAAGTATATCCAATTTTTCTTTCTTTTCTTTTTCTTATATGCTTCCAGTTCTACAATATACGCTTCCAATTCATACTCTGTGTACCCCTTAACGTCTGTAGTCAAATAATAGGTTTTTCCAAACTTTTTACTTGTAAATGCTACATAGTCGTTTAAATACTCTGGGTCTTTCTCATAGTTTATAAATTTCTTTTCACCCATACCGCTACCCCTATTATGCTATTACTTATCTTTAATATTACAGAATAGCCGTGTATAGTTTTCAAAAAAATTACATCCTAATATACCTTTAATTGACATAATACCACTTATTAATAGTCAATATATCTTGAAACCTACCAAAGTCACTTGAGAAGTTTTTTCCAGTTTGAATAATAATAAATGAACTGAATTATTAAAGTCATTATTGCAATGCCAGTTACGATTACAAAATTAATTAATCCAAAATCTAATATATAAATAGCTATTAGTGAAATGAATACAAGAGGAGTTGAAGCTAATACATTGTAAAAACGTTTTTTATAAAAAAGTTCGTCTTTTGCGATTATATAATTATTGAACATGAATATTCCTTCTTTCCTAAATAAATTTATTGTATACCTAAATTTTACAACATATTAGTCACTTTTGCTGAATATTCAAAAAAAAACAGTAATGAACCGATTAACTTTTAATTTCGTCGGTCTTATTTTACGTTTCAAAAGGTACACATATAAAAATCAAGTAAATAAAATACACAGAACCCATTTAAAAACAGAATATTCAGTTTATTATTTTTCAACAACAATAACACCTTGAAATTCCGCTAACATGGTAACATTATGGAAATATATACTAATAGAATGAGGGGATTAATTATGAATGTGCAAACTGTCTCCAAAGGGGAAATAACAAACTTACTGAACAATTGGTATCAATCCATCATTTCACAACATGTACTAAAATCCACGAATTACAAGAAAGAAATTGATAGTAAGATTCATCAAATTGAAGAAGATCAAAATATCCTTATCTACTATTCATTACTAGACTTCAGATATAAGTTACTTACCCATGACGTTAAAAACTATAAAGATAGTTTAGAAAAGATAGATCGTTTACCTGATCAAGCAGATACCTTCCTAAGATACTATCATTCTTTTTTTAAAGCAATTTATTCAATTAATATGGGAGATTACACTTCTGCTAAAGAACAATACGAAGAAGCTGAAACATTATTAAAAGACATTCCAGATGAACTTGAAATAGCTGAATTTAATTATATGTTTGGTTCTTTCCACTATCATATTTATCAGCCACTACCAGCAATCAAATATACTACAAAGGCAAAGGAATTATTTTCAAAGCATGCAGGGTATGAAATCAAAGTTGCTGCTTGTAATAACACACTAGGTCTTGCTTGTACTTCCCTCGGTCAGTATGAAAGTGCGGAAGAACACTTCCTTGCGGCTTTAAATACTTTCAACAAACACAACGAGGGTAAACTATCAGCAAAAGTGAAACATAATTTAGGGTTATTGTACGCAGATCAAAACCTTTCCGAACTAGCAATAAAATACCTAAATGGATCACTTGTAAATAACCAAAAAACATTGTTCTTATTAGCGCAGGAGTATTTCAAATTAAATGATAAAAATGCTGTCACGTTGCATATTGAAAATGGATTAAAAATTTCAAACGAAGAGTATAATCATCATTTCAATATTCTAAAAGGATTAAATGACAATATAAGTACAGATGAATTGGAAGAAATCATTTTGGCAGGAATTTGTTATTTTAAGAAAGAAGAGTTATGGAAATACGTAAAAGATTATTCAGCTATTTTAGGCAATAAGTTTTACGGGTCAAAATCGTATGAAAAAGCGAGCAAGTATCTACACATGACAAATGAAGCGGATAAAAAGGCTTCAGAGAAAGGAGCTTTAAAGTAATGAAAAAATCTCTATTAATTTTTGCTATTGTCACAGGTTTTTTATCTTTCAGCTTCAGTAACACTACAAACTTACAACCTGTATCAAAAGAAAAAGTAGATTTTGTTCAATATGCACATGGTGAAACTATTTAACACAATGAAATACTAAAAAGTTATGTCATTACCCCGTTTCAATGCATAACACAAATAATTATTAACAAAATGAAAAGAACCTAATGTAGGTTCTTTTCATTTGCTGTATAAAGTTTTATAAGACATGTTTTAACATTACCTTTTCAGAATACAGTGGTTTTCATATGTCCTTAAAATTGTAACAATAACTTTTCTACACCTACGCCATCCATTAATAACAGTTTCAAAGAAGGTGATATTTTAATTGCTTCTTCGATATCTAAATCTCCAAAATCCACCATATATAATCCGAATCCTTCTTTTCCATTTGCATATAATAACACTTTCCCACCTTCATCATCACCAATTGCAAGTGAGTTAGGTATATATTTTTGGATATTATGAGCTTCATTCATCTCTATACAACCCGCTGGACTCCAAATACGGATATATATTTCATTATTTACATTAATCTCTGCCTCTGTACAATGTTGAATTATCTCTAGATAATCTGAAGGAACATCTATTGATGAAAAACCTTGTAATTCTCGAATCGTTTCATTAGTTGCTGGAGGTTCTTGTGTTTCTAAAGTGAAAACTGCATTTAATTTCTCAAGTATACTCATTAATATTCAATCCTTTCATATTTTACTTTTAACTTATCAAGCATTCTATATTGTTGTTCTAAAGTTCCTCTAATAGTTTCTTTAGAAAATCCCGCTTTTTCAAAATCAGAAACTATATTCTTTAATTCCTCTTGTAAAGAAGAGCCCCGTTTTCCATTTCCTAAAGCTACACGTTCATCACGTCTCAAGTTCTGCGCATTAGTAATAATAGTATGTGGTAACCCCTTTCCCGTTTCAAAAGGTATAAAAAATATTTTTGATACACTTCAAAAGTTACGTATACCTTTTGATTTTTTCTAATAATGTATCATTTACATCTACTATTGAATAATACCCCGTAGTTCCGTCAAAACTGTAAATAACCAAGTCTCCAATTCCCCTGGAGCTGAGCAGTTAGTTCAATCTAACTACTCTTTTTCTTTTTATCGTCACCTTTCCATTGCACATCCATATGTTGTATAGAGATATCTTCTTTTAAATTGTCATTGATGCCTCTTTCAAGTCCTAATACACATGTTAAAAAGAGCACTTTACAAAAGTGCTCTTTTTACTTTGCCAGCCACTGAACCTATAATAAAGTGAGATTTTAACTTATGAATAACTTACGGAATCCTTTCCAATAATACGAATAGATTGGTAACAGCCAATCTGTATCCATAATGAATCTCTGATTTTCTTGAATTTTCCCTGAGGCAAGGTAGCTATTTTTTAGCTACCTTCTTGTATGAACTTCAAACATATGCACATACTATTAACGGAATGCTTGAATCATTGTCATTGAAAATGTTCAGCACTTCCGCTCCTTAAGAGAACAGTCCACGCAACTGTTCTCTTTTTTATTTTCTTTTTCAATAAATATCAAATGAAAAAGCATAAATATCTCCTCAACGGTCAATAGCATTGCAACATTCTCAACGTTTCCTCAACAATTTTTCAATATTTTTTATGGACAATAGCACACTTTCTCAACAGTTTTAATATCTTAATATTAAATACTGCAAGGAGGTATTGAAAATGACTTGGTTTATTATCTTAGGATTTTTGCTTATTTTAAGTATAAGCGGTTTTCATGCACATAGTATTCATATCATTTTCAAAATAGGTTCAGATACAAAAGCTGTGCCAAGTTGGTCTTTCGTTAATAGAATAAACTTCCAAACATTTAAAGAATTAATAAAAAGACCGAATAAGGATAAACTCAAAAACCTTACAATAGGAGAACTTGTTATTCCTTTAAGTTTCTTTAACAGATTATTTAGCAAAACATTAATTTTTCTATTCCTATTCTTTTATTCCCAATACTTAAACTAAACGCAATATGAGATGAGTTAAAGGATAAAAGTTGCTAAGCGTAGCAAACAACCAACCGACTATTATGAACTGGAACCAAAAAGTTAAACACAAACTTAAGTGCCATTTGAATGTGAGTCCGGTATTGTACTGGACTCATTCCTTTTAACCTCGCCTTAATTCTTTTGTGATTATAAAAATCTATATATTTATATAACTCCATTATATAATGTTATATACTTCGAATTCTTTAAGCAAAATTACTTTCTCTCAGATGTGTTCTGTAATTTCTTCTCTTTTTGAACTAAGGCCTTTAACTTTTTTAAATAATTAATTTCCATACGTAAACGTTCATTTTCTTCTTCTAATGCTTCTATATCCCCTTCAATAGTTGCATTACTTAACTTAGATCTTGTATTTTCCATAGCTGGACCCCCTTTCTTCTTTTCATATAGGAAATCCACGCCTTTTAAATCAAATATTTCCTTCCACCTACGAACCAATAAACTCCTTAACAAAAACTGTTTATTTATTTCATTTATCGTCATTCTATTTCTAAAAATTTCAGATACATCCTTTGGAAAGTCCTCTTTGTATTCATTCCATATTTATCTCTCGCAAATAAATCGTAGTACATCTTATATCCAACACATTTATAGGTCTTAATGGTATTTTTAACAAAAGCTTCTTGAATTTAAATAGACATACCACTTTAATCTGTCAACTCCATCTATATTGATAAATATGAAACACCTAATATATTTGACATTTCAATGACTTATAACAGGAAAATATATACATCCAATGAATCCTGATGTATCTTTGCTTTGTAAGTCATAGTTAGTTGGCCAACTTTCAATGCAATTTAACAATAAAAAGTAAGGGGGACCTAAAATGAATCAAGTATTAAAGAAAAGTAAGAAAAAAATGATGTATCTAGTTGGTTCACTTCTAATTTCTCTATCAATGTTTTCAACTACAAGCTTTGCAGCTACAGAAGGTGCTGTAAAAAGTGTTACAAATAGTAACTATACCGGGATTACAGCTGATATAAATCTACCAAAGTCAGTTGTTGTTAAGGATGGATATGTAAATTGGTATTTAGGTATTGGAGCATCTAAAGTTGAAGGTGGTATTTCAAAAACACCAAGTGGATATAAAGTATTTCTTAATTCAGGATATAATGAATCCGGTCATAACAGTAAGTATTGGAATACACAGTATGATACATCAATTAAAGATGGTGATCGAGTAAATCTTAAATTAGTTAATAACGGAAATGGTACGGTTACTATGTATGTAAATGGAAGCCCTAGATACGCAAATCAGCCTGTATATGGTACATTTTCTCAATATGAACCAGTAAAAATGGTTCAGGGTGTGGAGGATACTGGACGTAATTCTTTTAGCCAATCTAGCTTTTCAAACGTGCTACTAAGAGCAGATATGTCTGGATCTACCTACAAAAGTTGGAACAGTTCAATTTCTTCTTCATTCTCTAGACACGGTACTTATGGTAGCAATTTCACAGTTTATTCACAAGTACCATTAAGCGCAAGTTTACGTTAAGTATGCTATTTGCATAATAATGTTTTTGAGAAAAAAGTAGCTGTACTTTTGTGCAGCTACTTTTTATATGCAATAAATCAGTAATAGATATTCGAGCTGCAATAAATGCCCCTTTTATACTTTGGCTTCCTCGAATTTAATAACACTTTATCGCGTGCCCTATCATTAAACTTAACGTATCGAGATTAACCTTCTACTTACTTCAATATGTTTTACCATTATTGGATTATACCTTCTAACGATTAAGATAACCACAATATGTACACGCATTAGGAAATAAGAATCATAATATAGAGCATTGCCACCTAATTGTATGTTGTATCAAAGAAGACAGGCCTTTCAAACATGATTATCTCTTTAAAAGGCATAGGTTCTAAAAATATTTTTTTAATACAGTATGTAATCAACTTTATAGACCCCATGAAAAAACACATAATTTTTGATAAAGGAAGTAAAGCCCATGTTACCTTGCCAAGGTACGTGCAATCAACATGTAGATTTTGAGGTTTTAATTACAGCTCCTGAAGAATATATAATTAATGATACGAATTACACCGTTGCCGTTACATGGAATACAGAGCGATTCAAATGTACATTTGAACCATGTACACTGCAAACACCGAACCCTTGCCTACTACAAACCAATTCACCAGATGCTTCCTATCCAGTACACAGTGTTCGTATATATGGCGTACTATTTCTCCTGTTCAAAATCAATATGGACAAGGACCAGCAGCTTTTTCTAAATGGCACAAATTCTCCATTAATGAGATTGTTTTTTACACAACTGATTCTAATTGCTGCTTTAATTTTAGTGGGTTTAAACTTAAGAGTTTAACAGTCACGCCACAAGATGAAAATACATTTATCTTAAATGGAACCCTTTCTCTTTCACCTAATCAACCCGTAGCATTGCTAGGAAACAAAACAACCAATGAAATTAATATTATTGATACAGCACAACAACTATCCACAGGAACGATTTCCATCAACAATCCAGCAGACGCTACATTTACACCTGATGGGCAATTCATCTATATTGCTCAGCCGGAACAATATACAGTTACAATTCTTAACTCCGTTGACTATACCGTAAATACAGTAATAACAGTTGGAAAATCACCTATAAGCATTGCAATATAAAAACTCTACCAAATTACTAAAGGAGTCTCCTTTTCCCTATCGAATTATTATAGAGGAAAGGAGATGTATGCATGGAAATCCTAGGACTAGATACCCGCGCATTAGCGACGTTAGGTGCACTTGAATACACAAATCGTCGCAATAAATTAATAGACGACTCAGAGAATAGCATATACGAGTGTAAAGAAATGAAAGAAATACTTCAATCACTTCCTAAAGAGAAACGGATTGAGGTTCTTGAGAATCAAGCATACTTTGAAGCAGTGGCAAAGATGATTGAACAAAACAATTTAATTCTTTTAGAACAGATGAAAGCTTTACAACTAATTCAGAAATAATAAACTAATGATTAATTAATTTTACATATATTCCTATAATAAATGTACCTTTATCGATACAACCAGCCCCTACTTTTCAGGGGCTTTTGATAAGTTCTATTGAAAATAAATACGTAGACCTTATTTAATTACACTTCTTTGAAATGTACAGAAATTATATGAGCAATATTTTCTTATCTACACAGTAATTCTTACAAAATGAAATTATTATATATAAATAAAAAAGTTCCTTACTTTATATAAGGAACTTTTTTTGCATATTATTAACCTACAAACCTAAAATTTCTACAATCCGACGAGCTTTAGCATTTCCAATATAATAATATACTTCTAATCCTTTTCTTTCTGTATGGAGTACAGTTCTTCTCAATTTTGATAAATGCTGTGAAACAGTAGATTGAGAGAGCCTTATTATTTCCGTTAACTGTGTAACATTGTATTTTTTATGATGCATTAATTCATTTACAATTTGTAATCTTACTGGATGAGCCATAACCTTTAACAAATCTACATTCTCTTCCGAAATTTCTTTTATATCCCAATCATTTTTTAATGCTATCATTTCACATTCCCCTTTATTATTTATTTCTATTTTCCTATTATCCTTATACATAGTACTTATAGATGAATACCTTTTATCCTGTTGAGAAAATATTTCTTATCTGCTTTGTAGACTAAATAAGAGATTATTTTTACAAAAATAACAATAATAAATACTATTTAAACCAAAATTAAACCGAATTTAATTAATAGAATATTCTGTCTTATATTGAAAAATGCTGTTTGATAGATTTTAATAGAGGAAAACTCTGCTATGATACTAATTGCTATATAGTATCTATGGAGAGGATGAGACTGAACAATGAATGTTCAATTAAAGGGACACGAACAAATAAATCATTTATTAAATGAATGGTATCAGGAAATTAGAGCCAGACATGTAGATGCCGCTCAATTATTGAAACAAGAAATTGAAAATAAAATCCAAGATATAGAAGAAAATCAAACCATACTATTATACTACTCACTTCTTGATTTTAGACACCAATATCTAATTGATAGTTTAAGTATTTCTAAAGATAGTTTTAAACAATGTGATGCTTACGAGACTCCTACAGATGACTTCCTTTCATACTATTATCACTTCTTTAAAGCAATACATTCGAATGTTACGGGTAATCATAGTCTTGCAAGAATACATTTTGATAAAGCTGAAAGTTTATTATCAACAATACCTGACGAAATTGAATACGCTGAATTCCATTATGAATTGGCTGTTTTCTACTGTCATACACATAAATCGATCTTATGTATTAATCATGTTATGAAAGCTAAAGATATCTTTTCAAAACACATGGGATATGAATTAAAAGTTGCTTTTTGCAATAACTTATACGGGCTGGCATGTACTCATTTAAGAGAGTGGGAATTAGCCGAAGAACATTATATTTCAGCGATGGATGCATTCCAAAAAGAAAATTTAGAATACAATATTTTAATTGTCCGTCACAATCTAGGATTTATGTATGCTACACAAAACCTTTCTGAGTTAGCATTACGATATTTATCTGAAGTTAATCAAAAACTACCAAGTGATTATAAAGCTTTATTTATTGAGGCAAGAGAACATTATAAATTAGGAGAAAACCAATTAGCTCAAGAGCTAATTGAAAAGGGACTACGACTTTCCACTCAGTTATGTATTGAAGGTTATATACATCACTTTAATATTTTAGAAAAAATGAACCTTAATAGTTGTGCAAGTGATGTAGAAAAAGCCATTTTAGAAGGAATTTCTTATTTTGAACGCGAAGAACTATATGAGTATATAAATGAATATACTGAAAAATTAGCAACCCAATTTTATAAAGAAAATAATCATGTAAAAGCAAGCTATTACTTTTATGAAGCTAGCAAAGCCAGTGAAAAAAAGTTTAAAAAAGGAGCATTAAAATGAGAAAATTAGCGGTTAGCTTACTTGGTATCTTAATTGTTGTCACAGTAACTTTTGGATCGAGTTCTTCAACAGGTACTCAAAGTACGGTAAATATTATCAAATATTCACATGGACATACTGGATAAGAAAAGGAAGGATTACACCTTCCTTTTCCTTGTATATTCCCTTTATAAGCCCATTAAAATTGTGGATATCAAAACAAAGACGTTAAAAATCTAAACCTGCGTAAATGGGACTGCCCTTCTTGTCGTACTCACCATGATAGGGATATTAACGCAAGTATTAATCTAAAGAATAAAGCGATAAGGCTTCTAACCGCAAGGACTGCGGAGATAGCCTAATAAATTAGAGTTCGATAGAACTCTTTACTTAGGAATCCCCCTCTTCTAAATGAAGTGAAAGTGGGGATAGTTCAATAGTCTAAGTATGAATTATAAAGTATGTTCGTTGAAAATTGTCACAATATAATTTTATATTCGACGTTTTTAATTACTCGTGAAACATTTGCAAACGTTTTAACCGTTATTTATAAGATAAATCCCCCCTCTAAATATAAGATTTACTTAATTTAGATTCTTTCTCTCATAGTAACAATGTCGAAAAAAGTCGAATTTTTATATTTTTTCTTTATTTTCTGGTTGTAAACGTGTTATTTTCATGTTACTATCTTAATCAAACATTAGATGGTAATAAAACTTAAAGTATTTCTTTCCCTTAGAGACATATAAACGTTCGGTAATACCATGAAAATAAGGCCAGAGAAATATGAGTTTACCTAATAAAAGATTTAATAGGATTTTTACCACCTTAATTTTCTGTTAATTCAGAATGTATAACTTTAACATTTTGTCCCTAAACAAAATTTAAATTTAAGTGTGGTAAACTCAAAAAGCTAAATCACCCACCCAAATTAATAAATGATATGTCCTATTATATCTAGCGATTAGTCATGAGAAATAGATTTCTTCCTAAGAAAACTTAGCCCATTAATAAAAAGTGTCTGAATTTTTATCTTTATTACCATCTATTGTTGATTACATATTTACCAACTATAAAAAAGAACCTATTGAAGGTTCTTTTTTATTATAATCATTAGCATTTCAATTATTGATAATCATTGGTGATAAATAAATTATGGATGAAGCGCTCGTGCCATCGCATCAAAATAATTCTGACTGGCACGCTGACTCACTTCGGCTTCAGGCACAAGTACTTCAAAGCAATGGAAGCAGCCGGGATAGAGATGAAATTCAACATCTACTCCTGCTTGTGCAAGTCTTGTTACATATTCAATGATTTCATCTCGGAATAAATCGAGTTGACCTACACATGTATAAGTTGGCGGTAGTCCTGCTAAGTTGTCTGCTCTCGAAGGTACGGCATACGGAGCTAGCTCGTTAGAATCGTTCTCCTTGCCCAAGTACATACCCCAAGCCGTCAAATTATTCGCTCTATTCCATGTTGCATTGTCTTCTATAATCTCATAGCTTGATGGTGTTATGTTGCGGCTATCAAGCATTGGATACAGCGGCATCTGAAAAATAATAGATGGACCTCCTTTATCACGAACCATTAACGCAAGCGCTGCGGTTAGTCCACCGCCTCCACTTGCACCGGCGATTGCAACACGATTCACATCAATGCCAAGCGATTCTGCCTCATTTGTCATCCAAACCAAGCCCGCATAGCAATCTTCAATAGCCGCTGGATAAGGATTTTCGGGCGCAAGTCGATAATCGACAGACACAACAACGCATTCAGCAGTCTGAACAAAGCGTTCACACAAAACATCGTCCATATCAGGGTGGCCCATTACATATCCACCACCGTGAATCCACAGCATAGCTGGAAGTTTATCAAGATTTTTCTCAATGGGTTCGTAAATTTTAACTAACATCTCGCCGGCTGCGCCAGGAATCATTCGCTTGGTCATGTGTACTAGTTCTGATTTTTCCAAATGTGGATTCGACAAGAGACTTCGACTCGCCTCCAAATCCCCCTCTAATTGAAAGCCTGGAAATTGTGAGAAAGCCTGTTTTAATTCTGGTAATACTCGACTGTCAATTTTCATATCAATTCCTCCAATTAAATAATGAAACTTGATGCAATCTTTATGGATTAATTAACGAAATAGATGTGTCTCCTGTTCTCCTTCAGCTTCCCATTTGGCAATTTCCTCTCTTACACGAGGGGCAACTTCTGTTCCTAGCAATTCTATGGCACGCATGACTTGATCATGTGGCATGGTACTTAATGGTACATACATCATAAAGCGTGTAATCCCTACATGCTTACGAAGATGGATGATTTTTTCGGCGACTGTATCTGGATCACCAACATACAACGCCCCTTCAAAACTTCGTGCAGCATCAAAGCTGGAACGATCATAATAAGGCCACCCCCGCTCTTTACCAAGTTTATTCATGCCTGCCTGAGTGGAAGGGAAAAATGTATCTGCTGCCAATTCCGTATTCTCTCCAACAAATCCAATCGAATGAGATCCCACCTGAAGTTTTGAAACATCATGACCAGCGTGAGCCGCCGCTTTCTTATATAGCTGTACAATTCGTGCAAAGTGCATTGGGCTACCACCAATAATCGCCAGCATAAGTGGTAATCCCAGAAAACCGGCACGGATAGCAGATTCCTGATTCCCACCGCTACCAACCCATATCGGTAAAGGATTTTGAACAGGTCTTGGATACACACCTAAATTATTGATTGCTGGTCGATGTCCGCCTTCCCAAGTCACTTTTTCGGACTGACGTATTTTGAGCAGTAGGTCCAAATGTTCTTCAAACAGTTCATCATAGTCCTTCAAGTCATAGCCAAACAGTGGAAAAGATTCGATAAAGGAACCACGACCCGCCATAATCTCTGCACGTCCATTTGAAATGCCATCCAGTGTAGAGAAATCCTGAAAAACACGCACAGGATCAGCTGAAGAAAGCACCGTTACTGCACTCGCAAGCCGTATCTTTTTCGTTTGCGGTGCCGCCGCTGATAGAACCATCGCTGGAGAGGATGCTGCATAATCCTTCCTATGGTGCTCACCAACACCAAACACATCAAGTCCTACTTGATCAGCAAGAACGATTTCTTCAACAACTTCACGTAATCGCTGTGCGTGACTTATCACTTCACCACTATGAACATCTGGTTTTGTTTCTACAAAAGACGTAATACCTATTTCCATTTGTTATCTCTCCTAGTCCAATTAGATTTTAAGTCAAAAAATTAATTATTTTCTTTATGGTAGTAACGTGTTTCTCATATTGGCTAACACACGTTTATTTCATAAAATCTTAACTCGTCTGGTCATAGCCCAAAAAAGAAGAGCGAAAGCACTGACAGAGGCTCCGAGTAAGGAAACCCCTCCCCAGCCAAAGTGTGCGTATATTTGAGTCGAAGCAATTGAACCACCAGCACTGCCGATAGAATAAAACACCATATATCCAGCAGTAAGTCGACTCCGTGCTTCTGTATGCAATGGAAGAATCATGGTTTGATTCGTGACATGTATTGCTTGTACGGCCAAATCAAGTAGAACTATCCCTATCACTAATGCAATTAATGACTGCTCCATATAGCTGATGAACAACCATGAACTCAATAATAGAGCTAAAGCAATGCCTGTCGTTCGTTGTCCGTAACCTTGATCGGCTAATTTCCCTGCCCGTGCCGCAGCTAAGGCTCCAGCCACACCTACAAGACCGAATGCGCCAATTGCACTATGAGATAGAGCAATTGGCGGTGTACTAAGTGGCAGTACTAGTGAAGTCCACAAAATGCTGAAATCAGCAAAAATCAGCATGGCTAGAACGGAGCGAACGCGTAACGTTCGTTCTTGAATAAATAAAGTAAGCACCGATCTAATCAACTGAGGGTAGGATAGCGATTTTACCTCGCGCTCAACATTGGGCAACATCTTTATAAACATAAAAACCATCAAAAGCATGAGCGCAGCAGAAAATAGATATACAGAACGCCATCCCGCAACATCTGTTAATATACCAGCAAAAGTACGTGCGAGAAGTATGCCAATAACTATCCCACTTGTTACAATGCCAACGACACGTCCCCTTTCTGTTGGGGAAGCGATGGTCGCTGCAAACGCCACGAGAGTCTGTGTCACAACTGCAAGCAGCCCCACCAAAGCCATACCTGCGAAAAGTACCATGCTGGAGGAAGCAGTACCAACTATAACCAGAGCTGTTGTAGATAATAGCATTTGACCGACAATTAGACGTCGCTGGTTTAGCAAATCTCCAAGCGGTACGAGTAGCAGTAAGCCCACTCCATAAAAAATTTGTGTAACGGTAATAACAACACCAATAATGGAATGGTTAATACCAAACTCATTAGATAGTTGATCAAGCAACGGCTGTGCAAAGTAAATATTGGCAACAGACATTCCACAGGCAGCCGCAAACAATAATGCCAAAGCGTGAGACATGGATGGCTGTTGATTCAAATTAGGTTTTGTTATGGAAGATTTATGACTTATCTTAGTGTAGAGTGGATCATCATCTATATTTGTCTCTGTTTTGAACATACCTTACCCTCCAATCACATTAGATTTTTAACCATAACATACCGTTCAGTACAATATGATTACTGGTAAATATAACTTAGTCTTATTCATGATGTCAACGATTTTTGAACTAAAATTTATGTTTCATTAAATGAATGCAGCTTGATTTGACATAAAGAATGGCTAATTATATAATAATTACATACTGTTTGGTAATAAAAAAACCAATTGTATTTACCTACACGCCTATCCTAAAACAATTAATAAAATCAAAGTTTGAGAAGGAGAATTCTTAATGGCAAGAACCCGTGAATTTGATGAGGATCAAGTTTTAGATGCAGCAATGCAGTTATTTTGGGAGAAGGGATATGAGGCTACCTCATTAAGTGATCTTACTTCTAGAATGGGCATTCAACGCCCTAGTATTTATTCGACCTTTGGAGATAAGAAAGAATTGTTTGAAGCCGCACTTCGTAGATATACAATGTCTCGGGCCTCTGATATACGAAATAAGCTTCAAAGTCACTCCTCTGTAAAAGAGTCATTTTCTATTTTCTTTGCCGATGTCGTCAATGAAGAATACGCAGGGGATCTTAGTAAAGGTTGTTTTTGTATCAATACAATGGTTGAATTAGCACCTCATGATGAGAGATTTGAAATTTTGACCAGAGAACATCAAATGTACCTCGCCGTCATTTTTCAGGAGACGATTGAACGAGGAATCCAATCAGGTGAGCTTGAAGTCAACACAGATGCAAAGTCTTTGGCACAGGCACTGATTGTAGCGTTAATCGGTCTAACGGTTATGATGAAATCTCGCCCCCAACGTACATTTGTCGACAATGTAATAGCAACGACGCTCACATTACTTAAGTGACATGATTGTATATGAAAGTACGAAAACTATACCTTTATAAGGGTAGCGTCATATCTCCATCAAGCTAAGAAATGCAAATACCCCTAGAACGAAATTTAGTACAAAATTTCGTTCTAGGGGTACTATAAAATTTTAGCTTGATAGCGATGTGGTAGGGCCCTATATTTGACTCTTTTTCTACACCTAGATATTCTAGAGTTCGTTCTAACATAAGTGCAGCCTGTTGACTTGTGATTGTGTCATATGGCGTAAACTTAGTAGCTGAAACACCTCGGATAATTCCTGTATCGTATAGGGCTTGTACATCATAATACCGGCTGCGAACGTATTTACATCAAGAAGATTAATGGAGCAAATGATGATTGCCCTGAATTAGTATGGTAGCTGTTTTTGCAGAGTTTGAGCGTGATATTATTCGTTGAAATTCTCTTCTTAAAGATAATACGTAAATACAAACAAAACCAGCAAAACACCGTTCCTATGTCGTACTGGTTTTATTGAAGCCCATCTAGAATTGTAGCTAGTGCAACGTAATTGCAAATTCTGAGTTCGGTGCCCCAGCAATTACAACCGTTCCATTCTTCGGCAGTTTTACTTTGTTATTGCCGCTCACGATGGTAAAGTTGACACATACTCCATTCTCATCATACACCGCGAACGCACCCTTCGATGGCAATGTCACGGTCATCATTTTTCCTGCTGCCGCTTGCGGGATCGTAAACCATTTCGCATGCCCATTTGCTTGCAGCGTAACTTTGGTTGATTGGCTAGCATCAAGTGGTTTTACGTTGGTTCCACTTACGTATAACAACCCGGCCATTTCCATATATTCATTGCCGCCTTCTGTATAGAAATGCGTTTCCGTAGTATCACGGCCATTCATCACGGGGATCTGGAGCTGATGCGTCGCGGTGTTCGGACCTGTAATTTTTCTGCCCTCCCAATAGCCCGCCAGGCCTTCCTTACGAGTAATTTGTGTGGTAATAAGTTTCGGTTGTACGAGATATTCAATAGAACTAAATTTCTCATTCACGAGATAGAACTTGACACCTTCCCGCTTCGCCCATGCGGCAGCGGTTTTCTTTGATAGCACATTGTCTTCTAGTTTCTCGGCTAAATAGTGAGTCATCGCACTTTGCCCTAATTCTGGTGTCGATTTATATGTGCTCTCCCTCAAATAAGTTCTTCCATTCTTCTCGGTGACAAAGTTGAGCTTAGAAGTACCCTTCTCATTAATAAAGCTTCCATCCGCAGTATATACATATTTTTCTTCTCGATTAGATGGTAAGAACAGTTCTCCATTCTTCGTAATTTCAATTTTGAAATGCGTTTCGCTATTGCCATAAAAGCCCGCTTTCTTTGCCACGTCTTGAGGCATATTGACCTTGACCGGCTTGCCAAAAGATTTGTTCGGCTTGATGTTCTTAATTGTACCCTTCTCTTTAAGCACGGCGAGCAGCAATTCTGTTGCCAGCAGTTGATTTGTAGAGCTTCGTCCACCGGATGACAACACAGCCGCTGCCATTTTCTGTTCTGGAAGCACGACCAGTATAGCATGTTGCAGTGCCGTGTCGCCGCCCTTAGCCAAGCCTTTTATCCCATATTCACTGAATGGGTATAGTTTCACGCTATCCCAGCCAAGACCATAGTTAAAAATATTATCTCCATCCCCCGGCCACATTCCTTTTTTATATTCCTCTTGCTCCATCGCCTTGACTACCTTATCAGAGAGGATCCCTTTTCCCTGTCCCATAAATAATTGTGAGAATCGTACCATATCTTCCGCTGTGGAAGAGACCCCTCCCGTACCAATCACATTCACCGATTCAATTGGAAGCTGCCCTTGGTACGCCGGAAAATAAAGTCCAGCCCGCTTTTCGTCTCTCCATTTGTCCTGTGGCGTTTTTGTATGATTCATCTTTAAGGGTTCTGTAAACCGTTGATGTAGAAATTCGGTAAAGCTCATACCGCTGACTCTTTCCACCAAAATTTCGGCCAGCGTAAAGCCATCGTTGCAGTATACCGAGAACGCGCCAGGGTCTGCTTTCAGGCTCTGGTTGGACAATTGCTGCAACAAGAAATCATGGGAATAGGTATCATTATCGTTAAATAAAAATGCATTACTTAACGTGGAACCTTGCAAGCCGGAGGAGTGATTCAACAACATACGCGGGGTAATGCGTTTGTACCGCCCATCTTTCATCTTAAAATCAGGAACATAGTTGACCACAGGAGCATCCAAATCGACTTTTCCTTCGTCGACCAATTTCATTACAGCCGCTGTTGCATACATTTTACTGACTGAACCAATCCCGTATAGAGTATCTTTGGTTAGTGGCTGTTCCCCTTCCATATCGTTCTTTCCAGCCTGCCCCGACAAAGTAAGCTTGCCATTATCAATTAGCGCATACTGCACGCTAGTCGTCCCATGGGACTTCGTGAGTAGCGCAGCCTTCTCTGTTGCAATCTTCTTCAGCTCTTGGCTAGCTACTTCTGCGTTAGATACAACTGTAGTCTTACTGTCAGAAAATGCTTTCGCCCCTGTTGGTAGAATCATAGTTAGCGCTAATGTAGCGGCTAATACACCAGTTAGTTTATTTTTCATGAGGGAATTGCCTCCTTAGATAAGTAATCAATTTCATCATTTATTTGTTTAACTATGAAAATATGATAAAAATTATCCGTTCTTCCTTTTGGCCTACTTACTAAATTCAGCAAGTAAAATATTTTTAAAAGGATCAGGACTATCAGCAGCTTTAAGGCTGTTCAAATTGACGGCCAATGTATGCTTGCCTCCAAGTGTGCCCCCAGCAAAAGTTAAAAATCCAGGAATGGTTCCTCCATGCCCCCATATCGATACACCGTTTGAAAGCTTCATTTTGAAAATTCCAAGCCCGGAATCGCCAAGTTGATCTATTCCTGTAGGGGCTGTTGTAAGCATTTGCTTTAGTTCCTGTTCTTTCAGTAATTTACCCCCAAGTAAATAAGAGAAGAATTTGTTTAAATCATCAGCTGTAGAAATCATATCTCCGGCCGAGCTCCCCATACTTGGGTTATAATCAGTAACATCTTTTGGCTCACTTGCTCTGTCTAATTGGATATATCCACGGGCATGCTTGTTTCCTGGAATAACACTTGAATTTCCGGGTAAGAATGTATTCGATAATTCAAGTGGTTCAATAATTCGATTTTCAATCTCTTCCGCATAGCTGTTCCCAGTTACTTTTTCAATAAGAATTCCTAGTAATACATATCCTGTATTTGAATACGACCAGTTCTTTCCTGGAGCAAAATCTGGGGGCATCGAAATCCCCATCTTTACTAATTCTTCAGCCCTATACGATTTTTTAGTATCCATCAGATCAAAACTTTTTGACCTTGTGTATTCAGCGATACCACTTGTGTGGTTCAATAATTGCCGGATAGTAATCTGTTTATCATCATACCCGTTCCCTTGAATGACACCAGGCAACCATTTTTCAATAGAGTCGTCTAGATTCAAGCGGTTCTCTTCGGCTAATTGAAGTACAACTGTTGCCGTGAACGTCTTCGTCACGCTACCAATGCGAAAGCGAAAATCTGTTTTCATGGGTTTCTTGCTGCTCTGATTCGCTACTCCAGTGGCATAACTCCATGTCTTTCCACCCTCAGAAATTTTAGCAAGTATCCCCGGGTATCCAAGTTGCAATGTATCCCGCACTGCTTGCTTGACAGAATTACGATCTCGCTGAGTACTTGTTTGTACCGAACTAGATACACTTTGAGTAGGTTCTGCTTTTACAATTAAGGTTGGTGTTGTATATAACAGGGAACTTCCAGCTACTAAAAGGGCAAGACTTGCAAATGTAATTTGACTACGTGTTTTCATAGGGCATTCCTCTCCTCTATTCATATTGTATAGGTGGTTTCTTGCTATTTCGTATTAACCACACAGCTATCATCTCCACCAAAGAAAAAAGTCAACATTGAATTCGTAATCATCTTCATAATTATTATTTTTACAAACGCCATTCTGTCCTGGATAAATCCCTCTTTTTCCACATATATGTTAACCACATAAATTACTTCTTTTCCTTGAAACAGTCTTGTTACTGGTCTGTTTTTCATATATAAGTCATATCTGTTCCGCCTTTCACGCCTCTTTATATTTTTATCATACACAATGAAAATTTCTTTTTTCTTACCCATTTCTTACAAATTACTTAATTTCAAAATCGCTTTTATAATAGGATAGAAGAAGCATCTGTGCCGGAAAGTTCAGTAAATATATTAATCAAAAAGAAACACAGAGGTTTTTTATTTCTGTGTTTCTTTTTTCCATCCCTTTTAAATATTAAGAGTCGATTTACCCATAACAGGATGAATTCTGGCTCTTTTCTAATGTAATTTTTCTTCTTGCAATACAACACAAATGACATTGTTCTGCATGGAACACTCCTAACGTTGTTAAAATCACTTGTTTTTAAGTCAAAATTTATTTAACTTAGGGCGGATATTCCATATCCATCAGCTTAAGAAAAATAAACGCCACCAAAACAAAAAAAGCCCCAAATTTTTCTTGAAAATAAGTTGGGGCTTTTGAACCAGAAAAGTATATTTTCAACTATGAAAACTATGGTAAATTTTCACTTTTTCCTATTTGCTAAATTCAGCAAGTAAAATATTTTTAAAAGGATTAGGACTGCCAGTTCTACCCAAACTATTCCAATTGACGACCAACGTATGCTTGCCTCCAAGTTTACCTCCAACTAGAGTTGTAAACCCTAGAATGCCACCTGAGTGTCCCCATATCGAGACACCGCTTGGAAGCTTAGTTTCATAGATTCCAAGACCATATCCATCGATTCCTTCTTTTCCTGTAGGAACTGTAGTAAGCATTTGTTTTAGTTGCTGTTCTTTCAGTAATTTACCACCGAGCAAGTAAGAGAAGAATTTGTTTAAGTCGTCAGCAGTAGAAATCATATCTCCAGCAGAGCTACCTGCACTTGGGTTATAATAAGTAACGTCTTTTAGCTCACTTGCTCCGTCTGGTTGGACATATCCACGGGCATGGTTGGTGCCTGGAATAACGCTTGAATTGCCAGGTAGGAATGTATTCGACAATTCAAGCGGTTCAATAATCCGATTTTCAATCTCTTCCGCATAGCTGTTTCTGGTTACTTTTTCAATAAGAATACCCAGTAATACGTATCCTGTGTTTGAATAAGACCAGCCCTTTCCTGGGTCAAAGTCTGGGGGCAAAGAAATCCCCATCTTCACTAACTCTTCAGCCGTATACGATTTTTTTGTATCCGTAAAATCAGCGTCTTTTGACCTTGAGTATTCAGCGATACCACTTGTATGGTTCAATATGTGCCGAATAGTAATCTTGTTACCATCATATCCATTTCCTTGAATGGCACCAGGCAACCATTTTTCGATGTAGTCGTCTAGATTCAGGCGATTCTCTCCAGCTAATTGAAGTATAACCGTTGCGGTGAACGTCTTCGTCACACTCCCAATGCGAAAGCGAAAATCTGTTTTCATTGGTTTCTTGGTTCTCAGATCCGCTATCCCAGCGGCATACCCCCACGTTTTTCCACCCTCAGAAGTTTTAGCAAGTATCCCCGGGTATCCAAGTTGCAATGTATCCCGCATTGCTTGCTTGACGGAAGTACGATCTCGTTGAGTATTTGTTTGTAACGAACTAGATACATTTTGAGTGGGCTCTGCTTTTACAATTGAGGTTGGTGTTGTATATAACAGGGAACTTCCAGCTATTAAAAGGGCCAGACTTGCACATGTAATTTGACTACGTATTTTCATAAGGCATTCCTCTCCTCTATTCATATTGTATAAGTGTTTGCTTACTGTTCCTTACTTCCTGACAAGACTTAGGGAAAGGCCCTCACGCATATAGATTAAAGCCCCAGTACAAAGGTATCTATTAATACCAACAATTTGAGCCATTTAAATCTCCATCCCTTCTATAACAAAATTATTCAAAGGTATGAAAGCATATTATGTACCCTTAGTTATTGTTAGAATTAACACAACATGAGACATAACCCCAACCCATATTTTACTTTATTTATCCATAATATGTATTGAGAAAGAATACAAATTCGAATCCTTTCCGTAACCCAACTATTAATCGTTTTTTTCACCTACTATAAACTCAACAGAAAACTATTCACTTACGCAAATGTACATCAATATCATCCTTGAATTTCAAAATACAAATTATTAATAAAACAAGTAAAGTAGCTATATTAAGAACATTGAAGATATACCCAAAAAACAACACGCCTGTCAGTACATAAGATATAAATCATTCTCTGATTTTTTTGAAGACAGCATAACTTTCTCTAGTATAAATATGCTAATGCAAGAAACTCGTTTTATATATAGCAAACACGTTATAATGATTACTGAAATCTTGTTGAATATATAGGTATGAAGAATGAAAAAATGGAACTTATTAAACAAGAAACAAACTTAACTCAAAAGATGCGTTTTAAGCGATACAAATAGGATTGTACCAAATCGCAAAATGTTTACAACAAAGAGAAAAAGTACAGTTACTTGGTTTTTGAGGACATCCGAAGTCCAGGAACTTGCAGAGCGTAACGGTCATAATTCAAAAACAGGAGAAGCGATGAAGATTCTCCCTTCAAAATTACCAGGTTTTAAAATCAGCTAAGAACTTAAATATATGATAAAGTAAAAAAGTATTTCCCTACATATTAGGAAAATACTTTTTTTAAAGGAACCTCAAAACTCACACATACCCTATACAGTAAAGGAAGTTTGGTACATGCAATTTTCTATAGACGCGATTCGTAATTTCCTCATACATGATATGGAATCCTATCGTGAAATGCTCCTACAAGAAAATGATTATGACAATATGAAATGGAGCTACACTACATTCATCGATATGAATAATTACCTAAAGAAAACAAATATGGATCAAGAGGAAATTCAAGAGTTATTATCGGTGAGCCGTGAAGGGATCTCTTTTGGATCGGTAACAAAACGTGATATGCTCTTTATACATTCTCTTACTAGTCCAAGTCGATGTTTGGAACTAGTGGAAACCTATAAATTGATGGAACGAACAAACGAATACGTTCCCAATATGAAAGAAGAATTGCAATGGCTCAAAGATCGATGGGAAAAAGGGTTTTATATTTTTGTTAATCAATAAATATGTTGTATTTATAAAAGCGCTTACCATAGCAAATGTAGAAGAGTCAAAGAATATGAATATAGCTTAGAAAAAAGCAAATCTTCTTAAAAGGGAAGCTTGCTTTTTTCTTATTCCCCCTTTTCGAGGGGATGAGCAAAAACCACCCTTAATGAACTTTATTAATATTTTAAAATCATATTGTTTTAGTGTTTTTATCTGTGAAGAATGGAGACTGGTTTTTATTTAATATCTTCTGAGATAAAAAAGGAGACCTACTAAATAGGTCCCTTTTTTATTCTACATATAAGTTTCATTGCTTTTTGGTTTTGAAATTGTAAGGTATAAAATTGTATATGGTGTTTTCTTAACATTACTATCAATAGCTAATTCGTGGCTCTCAGGATTGCTCACTTTCTTAGCTCTATTATTCTGTTCTTTCATTTAAAATTCCAATATCCCCATAACTTCTTTCGTAAATAGTTTAAAATCAGTTAAATGTTTTTCAATAATTTGACGAACAATATCTAAATTTACACTTTGATAATCATGAACAGCAATATTTCGAAATCCCACCATCGCCTTTAACTTATTTGCTAGCTCTGCGCTAAGTAATCCTGCTGTAACCAATAAATCAAAAGCCTCTCGACTAGATTGGGGTAGTCCTAATTTTTTCCCAGCAACAATATGCATTGCTAAATCAATACTCGCTTCACAAGCTCTTTGTATATTCAATATTATTGAATCTTGCTTTGTGTAATCCTCCAAATTTTCAGGGGCATTTCCATATACATCTTGGATTCTTTTTATACAGCGCTCTATTGTGGAAATTTTATTTAAAATAACCTCATTCTTCATATATAGAACCTCTTTTCTTTATATCATCGAACACTATCTTGCGTTCCTCATTTAATTTTGAATACATTTTTAAAGTTTTCATTTCAAAAATAATTTTCCGTTCTTCATCAGAACAAAATATTGTCTTTCCTGTATGTATAATCTGAGCTTGAAAAACTGTAGAAGCTTCGGATAAATCAACTAAATCAACATCTCTATGAACAATGTTAGCTAACTCCTGTGCTAATAAAAAACGTTCATAGTTCCCTAAAGTTGTGTCACTTAAATAAGCTATATCAATATCACTATCTTCCCGTTCTCTGTTCTCAGCCGTTGATCCAAACACAATTATCCAATAGGGATTCACCGTCTCTTGTAATTTTTCTATAATAGCTGTTATCATGCTTTGAAAAATCATTTAATTAATCCCCCTTATTATACTTGAATTTTATTATATCATAACCATTACAAAATCCATTAAGCTACAACAAGTACATAAACAAAATTAAACCTTCTTAGTACTTAAAGCACCTCAAAATTACGTGCTTATCCCTGTAAAAGCAAAAGACTTACAATAACTGTCAGTCTTTTGCTTTTGAAACTCTAAACAAATAGGGGCTATATTTCTCTAACAATGGCGTCTTTTATATGTTAATTCACCTTTAATTTTTCTTTTACTTTTGTAGGCAGTTCGTCTTTCTTAACCTCTTCCAACTTTTCATAAACGTAAATGACCTCCGTTGCTCCTTCTACATACTTACCTTTGGCATTTTTCGGCTTTTCTATCAACTTGTAGCCTGGAATTTCTTATTAAAGAAGGAATCGAAAAAAATGAAACTAAAAATGATATAGATGTTATGTCACTTGCTTCTTTCCTATCTTCTTCAATGAAAGAAGCTATTATAGCTAGTCGAATATGAAAAAATAATATACACCATCATTATTTTATAGAACAAATAAGACATCTTTTTAATTCATATTCTGCATAAAGAATGCAAAAGAAAACTCAAAAAAAATTAGACTCTTTTTTGAGCTCTTTTCTTTTCATAATGCAATTTATTATTTTAAATCTACGCAAATTCTATCCTTTAATGCAGGGTAGATTTATAGCCTGTGAAAATGTTATTTCATTTTTGAAGACCTCTTCACAAAATCCTTAATATCCTTTAATTTTTTTCCACTAATATTATCTTTGATGGTTGAATCTATTTCATTTTCAATATAAAAAGTTTTCTCTTTAACCTTTACCTCAAATTTATATTTATATTTATTTTTATCCCAATCTATTAAATTGCTTTTTAGTTGCGCAATATCCCTTAAATCAAACTGAATCATAAAAGGTTCTAAAGCTGGATAAAAATGTCCAAGTTTACTATTCTCTTTTAAAAAAACTATATATGTGTCATCAGATTTGGGTTTTATATACAATGGATCTTTATTTTTTACTTTTTTTGTAAACACCTTCGTAGCACCTTTCAGAATTATTCCATTGTCATCAATAACTTCATTACTTTCCTCTAATACAAGGCTTTCTGAGTATCTATGATTTATTAAAATTTTATTCTCTACAGAGTCCCCTTTTAAAATTTCTTTAACTTGAAAATTAAACAGATGGCCTTCGACATCTTCATCTTGAATCTCATATGATGAATTGTTTGCCATATTCCATTTAGAGTGTAAACCGTCATATTTACCTAGTACAATTACATCTGCTTCTTCTACCATTTCACTTAAATGATTTGTAGTTTTGAATGTCTTACTTAATACTATAGTTTCAGAATTCGATGAAACATTAGACACTTCTGCTATGTCTGTATTTGACCAAATTGTCTTACCAATAATAATTAAAAAAGTAAATATTAATAAACATAGACTCCATTTTATTACTTTATGTTTATACATTATAATAACGTCTCCTTAAAAGATATTTTATACCATTTTCTCAATATAAATATTCCGAATTTTTAAAAAATATTAATTCAAAACAAGATAATGATGTTATAATTCTCTTGTTAAAAATAATCTTTGGAGGGATAATATGAATTTTAGAAAAGGGATTACTGCATTTTTATTAGGTAGTGTGTTTGTCTTTTCCAGCGTTGGAGTTTCAGAAGCTTATGTAAAAGAAGGATGGAAGCTACCTTCAAAATCAGCTACATATAAGTGGGGAGACAGATTAGACGATGGCTCCAGTATCATTAAATCCGGTTGGCAAGCTGCAGATTCAGCCTGGTACACTGCTTCTCGTATTAACTTTACAGTTTCTTCTTCTTCTGTGAACAAATTAAACTCTTGGTTTGAAAGTTCCTCTACTTATTATGGAAGAATGAACACAACTTATAATACATCTACTAAAAAAGTAACAAAATTCGCTGGTGACATTAATGCAGGAAATACAAATATTACAAAATCTAATGTTGCTAAAAGTACAGGAGTACATGAGTTTGGTCATGCAATAGGAATAGGTCACAACAGTGGCACTTCAATTATGAACAGCAATCGTAATCGTACTACTATGCATGTTCCTCAAACTGACGATAAGAATGGTGTAAATGCAATCTATTAAGAAAAAAAGGAGATGATTTCTTAATGTTAAATAAAAAAGCAAAAAACTTAGTAATTGCAATTCCTTTAGCTGCAGTGATTGGTTTTGGAGGATATTCAGCATATAATAGTCACTTCTCCAATGTTGCTGGCGAAGATAAGAATGCTGAAACTGTCATTCTCAGTAAAGATTTCCCTGCTACAAGTGATTTAAATCAAATGATTAATGAAGCCGATCTAGTTGTAATTGGTGAATATGGAGGTCTTGACTCTAAGTGGAATATGGCACGTAATCCAAGCAATCCATCTGAAGAGGACAAAGAAAACTATGTTGAAGGACATCTATATAATTTCAACATTTCCGAAACAATTAAAGGTGTGAATGAAAATAAACAAATAAAAATCAATCATCGTTTTGCTGAAACAGTTAAGCTTGAAGATTCTAATGCAGTTGTTGCACCAGATGGCACAGTTACAAAACAAGCTACTAAGGTAACTACTAAAGAGGTTCAAAATAAGGATCCTTTATATATCGAGCCTAAAGTTAATAAAAAATATATGATGTTTTTGAAGAAAGATCAATTATTTGGAAACTACTACGGAGCAATTGAACCATTTGCAATTACTTTTGATGAAAATAACAAAGCTGACCTTCAAACAAACATAGAAACTATTAATGAAAGTAAAATGTCTTCCAAGGCAGAAATTGCAGGTAAAACAATTGTATTGAAAAATGAAATACATGAAACTATTACTGACAATATTAGCGGTAAGACCCTTAATGAATTAAAAGATCAAGTAAAACAAAATGCTAAGTAATAACCATAACTTATAATAATTTATCCTAATTCATGCGATAGTAAAAATTAATTTATTAAAGTTGTCATAAATTATATACAAACTATCTTGAACTACCCCTACTTCCACATTTGTTTCCATCACTCTATACAGCAATTTCTATAACAATGGATTACCTATTTCAAATAGTGAAAACTACAAATTAGTTGAAAAATTAAACGTTTATGCAGTTGGTTGGACTGCACTATTACCACCAATTGCCGTTATGCATATAATTGAAAAATAGTTCATTTCTAAATTTATAAAGAGGCTACACTGAATATTATATAAATATAAGACACTTCACTACACTAAAAATATATCCAAAAGTATTCTCCTCCTCATATGGTTAAAAGGACAACAGATAGGCTCTTATGCTATTACACATAAGAGCCTATCTGACTAGTATTATTAACAACTATTTTTATAAAAGTCTTTCATACTAAATAAAAGATATCTCTACAATTATTCTGGGAAAATGAAGCTAGAGTTCCCTTCACTATTAGCTGAATCCTCTTTTGGGAATGTAATAGTAGATCCTTCATTTCCCTTATTTCCATTATTTATTTCTTGTTCCTCAGGAAACACAATGGAAGAATCATTACTTAAATTTGGTGAAAAACCAAGTTTAGATAAGATGGCTTTTAAGTCAGGTAACACACCAATTTTATCGGTAGTTGGATCATTAGATTTCGTTCCAGTACTAGAATCACTTAAAATATCCCTTAGCTGGCTTGGTGTATATACTTTCCCCTGATTATTTTTTGCAATCCCTTGAATTGATGCAGCAGCACCCGCAATAATAGGTGATGCACTAGACGTTCCGCTAAAGCTAGATGTATATAGATTCGTCATAAATTCACTTGGTTTTGCATCTGTTGTGTCTACTGCATTTCCCCACCCATAAACATCTACTCTACTACCGTAATTAGAGAAATATGAACGTTTATGAGGGACCCTTGCAGAAGCTGCCCCAACCATAATTGCCCCTGAATCTTTAAAATCAGGACTATTACGATTTAAAACTTGTTTACCATTACGGTCTCTAAATTGATCCAAATCATTTCCGCCGTTTGCACCTGCTTCAATAATAATAATTCCCTTATTTGCCCCTATACGAATTGCATCAAATATATCTGGTTTTACTTCTACAGGAAGATAGTTCTTATCTCCATATCCATCATATGTTGCTTGGGCTTCTAATAAAAGGATATCTCCAGCTTGCATATTGTTAACTGCACTTAATATAGCATCTGCTGTATTATATCTACCATTATCTCTAATCTGGGATACAACTTTTACCTTAGCTTTTGGTGCAATCCCAATTCCGCCTATGTTATTATCTTCTGCCGAAACAATCCCTAAGACTGAAGTACCGTGATCATGGTGTTCACTCTTATTCTGTCCTGATATCAATTCGATTTTCTGATTCACTAAATCTTCATGAGTAAATAACCAGCCATACTCCATATCTACAAAAGTTGTTCCTTTTCCATCTCCACCTTTTATACCCCAGGCATAAGGTGCATTGATTCCTAATGGTGCTGGTTCAAGGTAACCTTGCCTTGTAAGTCTAGGCTCATCATATGGATTAACAGATAAATTCGGTAAACGCTCTTCTGGTGGTGCTTCTTCTTCTTGTAGATATGCCGTTTCAACAAGAGATGATTTTTCAAATTTTACAAGTAATGCTTGTACATCAACATCAACTTGAGTTTCTACAATATAATAGTTTAGCAAATTAGAAGAAATATGATCAGAGTCTTTTATTTCTTCACCTAAATTTTTAATTTCTGTAGGGTTTAAAGAACTAAAAAGTCGATTTATAGTTATATTTGGGTATTCGGCTAAAATTTTAATTAATTCAGGGTCTTGTTTTTTTTCTTTAATGAATTTTTCTATCCCATCCTGATATGGTAAATTTGCTTCATTTTTAAATTTCAAAATTAATTGTTTAGTAACTTGCTTATGTACAGTAGAATTCAATTGCTTATTTGAATAATTGTAAGTAGCAGCGTAGGCAACTTCTGATTTTTCGCTTGGAAGTATACCACCTACCCCATTAAATGCTGTTAACGCAATTGAAGAAACTAGAATTCCCTTAAAAATTTTCAAAATGTGCACCTCTTTTAATTTATATATGATTATAAAAAAATGTATATTACCTAACTTCTTTTCTTATACAAACGTCTTACATGTAGGCTTATATTTTCAACTCCATTCATTTTTTAATAATTGCTTATACATCACTAATACAACTAATTCATGTCATCAAATCTATTAATTCAGTCGCTTATCTGTAACCATTATAGTTACAGCTATAGTAAATAGTCAACCTTATTTTTTATGCAATTTCGCATTTTTAAAAATACATACTTCTTTTAATTTGCTCCTAATTATCTTAAGAGAAGTTGAGCTTCTATCATTTTAAGTAATTGCATATATATAATAAAAAGCATATAAGGGGGATGGAAACGTGGTAATTTCAAGACAAGATTCCTGGACTAACGATAACGATTTACTTCTCGCAACAATCGTGCTTCAAAATATTCGTAACGGCGGAACACAATTAGCTGCATTTAAAGAAGCTGCTAAACCATTGGCCAGAACTCCTGCTGCTTGCGGATTTCGTTGGAACTCTTACTTGCGAAAACAATACGAAGAAGAAATACAACAAGCAAAACAAAATCGAAAAGTGGAAAATAACATTTCTCCCTTCCAACAAAAAAAAGAAACAAACTCTTTATCTATTACATTAGATGACATTATTTCATTTCTACAAAATTATAAAGAAATGGATGAATTGACAACTTTACAAAATCAAATTGAATATTTAGAAGCAGAGAATCACTCTCTTTCGCAACGTTTAGCTATGTATGAAGAAGAGTATAGTATGTTACTTAATCATATCGATAAGACAAGAAATTTAATTGTAGCCAATTAAATTTAGAAATAAATTAACTATTATGCTTTCTAAACCGTAGTATTAGTTAAGAATAAGATTTGATTTATAGGTAAGTCTAAAGAGCATTTTTTGAAAATAAGATCGATAAAAACCCCTATTAACTTAAAAATTAATAGGGGTTTTTATCAAGTATTTTTATTAATGATCAGACTTTGTTATAAATTATCACCACGTATTTTAAAGCAACAATTACTTTACCTTGTGATAATCTTCCACTCTTATTAAGAGTTAGTAAATCAAATAAATCCCCCATTTTAAATTCACTTAACCCGTATAATAGGTATATACATTATTTTATTTTTGTTTTTTCATCTCTTCCATTTCTTGTTGCCATGTAGCACCCACACCTCCTGATGGCGTATTCCAACGGTCCTCTTGTCGTTTAATGCGTTCCATGTCTGCATCACTCGGCTTAAATTCTTCTACTTCCTTACGTTGTTGTTCAACTTCGTTATTATTAGGTTTATGTTTGGTAGTAACTTCTTCGGGCTTATCATTGGCTTCAACATTCTTGCCTTCGTCCATTTGAGACTTGTGATCATTTGACTTACTCTCATTGGATTGCACGCTTACGTTTTTCTCTTCAGCCCAACGATTATTTTTGACATCCCATCCGACGGGAATAACTGAATACATTTCCTTATCTTGGCCAACATAATCCGCACCAAATAACTTACCGTCCTTAAATTGAACTTGTATCACTGCTTCTGGCGCCTCATAAATATATTCAATTAATTCAGTATCAAACTTCTTCGTTTTAAATGCACTTGTCGCATTACGGTGTAATGCCTTAGCTACTTCTTCATATGGCATACCATGTTCAAGTGCTTCAAAGTAATCGACAGGCATTGTAGAACTACTTTCATCTACTGGAAGCTGATACTGCACAATATCAACTTTATCCTCATTTTTTTCCGTATCAATCGCTCTGTTTTCGTTATCCCTTGGCACATTATCATCCAACTTTTCCGCGTCCTTTAATTCATCACGCTTTGTTTCATCTACCTTCTTATCGGCTTGCGCGTCCTTCTTCACTTCCTGCTCACTCTTAGGAGTTTCTTTCTTGGTAGAGGCGTTCTCCTGACCACACCCCACTAATAAACTTGACAACAATAATCCTAATACTAGATATCTTTTCATGTCCATTCTCCCTGTTTGCGCTATATTTATACAATAACATTAGCGTATTTACCTTATATTACCTTATTCCCTTCGTAATATTATAACAATATATTAAAATATACAACAATTTAATTCTCTATTATGCTATCTATTACGAGATATCTAACGCGTTTAATTCTGTCAATCATGCTACGGCTTTCTAACACTTCTTTTGCACACTTTCTTCTTCTAAAATAGCGTAATAATATTCATCCCACCATTCATTCCCATGTGGTATACATTTCCTAAAATAGCCTTCTCTTCTCATTCCAATCTTCTCCATCACTCGATACGATGGGATATTTTGTGGCTGACATGTAGCGATAATCCTATGTAATTTCATTTCCTTAAAGCCATATTTCAATATAGCTTGTGCTGCTTCAGAAGCATATCCTTTATTAAAGTATTTTGGATTGAACACCCAACCAATCTCATAAGTATGCTCACCAAAATATTTATGAAATACTATATGACCAATCAGGATATCTTCATCTATTAATACCACAGGAAAGTTCTTAGCATTTTTACCAATGTTTTCATTCACAAAGTTCCTTGTATCTTCTTCAGTAAAAACCCCTTCAGGTATGTATTTCATAACATTGATATCTGATGTATACTCATGGACAGCTTGCCAATCTTCGAACTCAAATTTCCGTATTAATAATCTTTCTGCTTTTACAAACATATACTTTTCCCCCCTCAAAAAATTGTAATTATATTTTAAATTCACATATAACCCTTAAAACAAAAAGAACCTGTAGGAATCTCTACAAGTTCTTTTTAGTTTAAGATGAATATACGGGGCAAACAAACTATCTTACAGATTCATCATAGAAACTACAGGGGTAATGCTTTGACAAATACATTATATAACAAATATTAACATCCATAGATTTTAATTTTGAAAATTATGTGAATTAAGAACAATAGTAACTTTTTTCTTAACTATTATTAATTTCATTTACTACTAACTTCTTTTTACTTAAATAAACTGCTCGATCTGATATTTTTGCAACTTCTTGTGAATGCGTAACAACAATTACACATTTATTCTCTTGATGGGCGAGCTCCTGAAACAGCTCAATAATCTCTTTCGCTGTTTCTCCATCAAGGTTTCCTGTTGGTTCATCAGCGATTAGTAAATCGACATTACAAGATAGCGCTCGAGCAATTGCTACACGTTGTTGTTGCCCGCCACTTAATTGCAAGACATTTCGTTTCGCTTCTACTTCTGTGAGTCCTACCTTCTCTAATAATTCTAATGCTCTTGCTTTTTTATTTTGTACCTTCACACCTGTAATTTCCATTGCTGTTAATACATTCTGAAGAGCAGTCATATAGGTAATCAAATTATAAGATTGGAAAATTACAGATACATGTTGATTACGGTATCGATCCAAGCCAATTTTTCTAATATCCTTGCCGTTATACAGTACATAACCATTTTTAGGTAAATCCAGCCCACAACCTAAGCTAAGAGTTGTAGTTTTACCAGATCCAGATGGCCCTAAAATCGTGTAGAAATGCCCTTTTTGAAAAGAAAAATTCACATTATCTAGTATCGTTACTTTTTTTCCGTTATTTTCATAATAATAATCTAAGTTTTTAAATTGTAAAATTGTCTCCATATCGAGCCTCCTTATTCATCTTTTAAAAGAATTTGTTTTGGATTTAAGCGTAGGATAGATAATGCCGGAAGAAGCGTTGCTAATATAGCAATAGTCAATCCAATTCCCCCCATTTTCCCTAAATCCTCTCCTGTTACACTTACATCAATTTTATCAATTGGATCTTCATTTTGGTTTTGTGGAGTACCACCAGCCCCAACCATCATTACACTACCATTTTGTGAATTGTCTTTTTCTTCGCTTGCTGTAGCAATTTCACTCGAAAGTAAGTTATCCCCTACGAATTGAGAAACTTTAGCTCCTGTTGTTAGGGATAATCCAAATGCTAAAATAGCAATACATGCTACTTCTACTACGAACTGCGCCATCAGTTTCCATTTTTTCTCTCCAATAGATAATAAAATCCCCATTTCCTTACGACGTGCTTTAATCGATAACATAATGATTAATCCTAAAATAATCGCACCTGCAATAGATACCATATAGATAATCATTTGAGACGTAGAAGCGATATTTTCGATAGGACCAATCATTTGCTTGTACAATGAATCATGTGCATCTAACTTAAAATAATTAAAATCAATATCAGATTTTCTTGCTTCTTTTTTAAATGCATCAATATACTGTGGATCGTTCAATAAGTACACGACCTGAATGCTACTCATACCTTCATCTGTTTCTAATTTCTTTAAAGTAGAGTGAGGCATATATAGTTTATTAGCTGGATTCATCATAGGAGGGGGGTTTTGACCCATTGGTTGCTCATTCGTTTCATAAATACCAATAATTTCAACTTCAAGAGTTTCCTTCTTATCCCCTGATTGAATTTTAACCTTATCTCCCACTTTCAAATTATTTTGTTCCGCTAATCGTTTTTCCATTAAAATTACATTCTGATCTTGCATCTTTTCTGTAATTGGTTTCCCATCAATGATTTTACTTTTCCCATTTTTAAAACTTTCTTGTAATAAAGTCTTGCGAACTCCTTCTATCATAAGAGAAGAATTCATATCTATTTCTGAACCTGAACCTGATCCTCCAACCATTGCAACGCTACCTTTTCCTTTTCCTTTTCCTTCATCTTCTCCTTCTGAAGCTCCTACTAATTTAAATCCATCTGCAATTCCGAAATTATGGGTTATATAATTATAGTCTTTAACATATTTGGACTTCGCTAATTGATCTGTTTCTTTTGTATTGAGCTGCGGCGGATTAGGCGCTTCTCCAGTTTCCCTTGCTTGTTTTCCTAATTTATCAAAATCAAGACTTAAAGTAACATCAGCACCCAGTTTTTTTCTTGCTGAATCAGCAGCTTTTTTTGATGCATTCTGGATTGCAAATCCTGCCAGCACTAAGTTTGTAACAATCAGAAAGACCGCCATCAAAATTAATGATGTTCCTATTCTTTTTTTCATACTGAGAATTGCGCGTTTTATAAAATTCATTTTTCCTAACCTCCTTGATAGTTGTTATTCTAAATACACTATCTGGAGTTTATATGAAGATATTCAGTAGATTATCTAAAGATATTAGGGCTTATCTGGAGTGCATATGTAGTGATTCGTTAATATAGTCAAGAAAAACTGGAACACAAATTAAAATACGTAATCGATTTTGAAAATTGGTAGAGAGCCAGTTCATTAATGTGGAGTGAGGACGAATGGAATGATCGTACATATAAAACTAGTAAAATAGAAAAAGCCACCAAAAGGTGGCTTTTAAGTGGTACGTGTTTGTTCCATTAATTTCACGGTTTTTATTAGTTTTTCACCATTTCGATAAACTGTTACTTTAATTGTATCCCCCAATTTTTTCTTTTCATATAAATATTTACGGAATTGAACGACATTTTCTATTTTTTGTCCATCTAATGCAATCACAACATCATATTGTTGCAATCCACCTTTTTCTGCTGGTGATTGGTTTGAGATATTCCTTAATACTGCACCATTTGATATCTCTTTTGGTAATTTTAATTGATGGCGTGCAGAATCTGTCATTTTCTCCACATCTAATAACTGTACACCCATCATCGGACGCTTAACTGTTCCATCTTTCTCAAGAGACTCCAGGATTGTTTTGGCTATATGAATCGGAATTGCAAATCCAATTCCTTCAACAGCTTGTTGTGCAATTTTACTCGAATTAATTCCAATGACTTCACCCTGTTCATTAAACAAAGCTCCTCCACTATTCCCAGGATTAATAGCGGCATCTGTTTGAATTACCTGTGCTTGCCAATCCACTTGTTGATTTCCGAGGGTACTAACAGGTATTTCTCGTTCCTTGCTACTAATAATCCCCTTTGTTACACTACCTTCTAGCCCCAATGGATTCCCAATGGCTATTACCGTTTCCCCTGTACGAATTTTTTCTGAGTCTCCAAGTGTTGCGACTCTTTTTACATCTGCCCCGTCAATTTCTAATACCGCTAAATCTAATAATGGATCTGTCCCTACTACTTTAGCGGGAACCTTTTTACCATTATTCAATTTCACTTCTACTTTATTCGCACCGTCTATCACATGATTATTTGTAACAATGAAAGCCTTATTGCCGTTTTTTTTATATATGACCCCTGATCCCGAACCAGCTTCTTCTGATTGATCTTGCGTATTAAATGAATCTGCATTTTGTTTATAGTTAATGACACCTACGACAACTTCTTTTGCAGATTCAATCATATTTTGAGGATTGCTCAACTCTTCTGGTTTGTAAGAGATCGGCGTAGCCTGATTTACTTCGTTATGCTTAGGAGATTGACCTGCACTTCCTTTGATTTCATTTATATAAGGGGTGGTCAATCCAATGGTAATTGCACCAATCACTGCACCAATTATTCCTGTGAAAAAATACCCTGTTTTTTTATAGGCTTTATTCCTATTGCTTTCTGTTTGATTTGTATCATAGTGTCCCATTGTGAACATCCCTTTCTCCTTTAATTTACAATTGAATATTTTTATCTTGATATTTGAAATACGATGTATGAATGTAATATTTAAGAATCACCATTTCAAAAAAAGAAAATTTTACCTTTGGGCATGGTTTAAACATAAATCAACTGTTTTTTCGTAGGGGTAACATTATATTTGAAATTTCCTATGAATATATGTATGACGATATTCAAACCCACTTCGAGCTTGTCTCTAAAAAAAGAGCCTATTCGGCTCTCAACAAATAGGGTATTCAATGTACAAAGTAGCATGCGTGTTTATACAGGTGTTTTGCAAAAAGTGGAAACAAGGGACAATAAACATCCATTAGCCTATTTATTCTTTTGTTATAAACTTAGATCCAAGCATTCTCGTGAGAATGGATGGTAATAGGTTTGTGTGTAAATAAGAAGGAAGGGCTAAAATTTGATAGATTGTGTCAATCGTCAACATCATGTATCATTCCTCTCTATTTGGTACATGTATCATACAAACTTAATCTGTATTCTATATGGAGTTAATCTAGAGTTATAGTAAAGATTTTTAGTACCTAATAATTGAATACAAAAATAGAGAGAATCAATTTGATTCTCCCTATTTTTGTTCACTAGACTTATATAGCTTTCTTTTATTTACACTTGTGTATTTGTTTAAGCACGGTGCTGGTTTCAATTTTTGTTTTTTCTCTTTTATGCGTATATTATTCGAATGAGGGACCATCCACAGTTGTACATCTAATAAAGAAAGAATGATGTTTGCTTCCAGTGACATCTTAATTACCTCCCTCTGTCTTGTTATGTATATAACCTATCTCATGCATCTGGATTTGGTTTGAAATACATGTAGTTTTCTTGTGAAGTTTTTATGGTGTTTCTAATACGTCTCCATATCAACTCCAGATTGGAAGGTTATAATGACTACAAGAGGTGATATTATGAAGAACTATCACATTCTGGTGGTAGAAGATGATCAAGAAATACAAGAATTAATCAAACAATTTTTAATGACACAACAGTATAAAGTTATAGTTGCATCAGATGGACTAGAGGGCATGAAACAATTTAATAAGCAATCCTTTGATTTAATTCTTCTAGATGTGATGATGCCAAACCTAAATGGATTTGAAGTTGCCAAAATGATTCGAAGTCAGTCAAATATACCAATTATTATGCTAACTGCGCTAGAAGAAGAACAAGATCAAATGAAAGGATTTGATCTTGGAATCGATGATTATATTACGAAACCTTTTTCTTTTCATGTTTTGATGAGACGAGTCGAAGCAGTACTGAGAAGAAGTAATAATCAAAGTACGGATAATCATTTTGTATTTAGAGAACTACATGTCGATGGCGATGCATATAAAGTATATGTAAATAGGGTTGACGTTCCCTTAACGACAAAGGAATTTGAAATTTTGCAACTACTACTTCAAAATGAAAAAAAGGTACTCACAAGAGAAAATATCGTAGAAAAAATTTGGGGATATGAGTATGCTGGAGACACACGAATGATTGATACGCATATGAAAAACATACGAAAAAAATTAGATATACCCTATATTAAAACAGTAAAGGGCATTGGTTATAAAATCGATGAATAGGATTGTAAAAATCATGAAGATGAAGAGAATTACCTATAAACTCTTTATGACTACATCTCTCATTTTGTTAGCCTTTGCAGCCTTAATTTATGTAACTTTATACTTCTTTCTTCCTAAATTTTATGAGAAATACAAAACAGATCAGCTTCAAACGGGAATCGAAGAAATAATTGATAAATCTAAAGATCTTACGCTTCAAAATGCAACATCACTTGTTGATGAATACGCACAAAAAAATAATGCAATGATATATCTTCAAGATAATGAGGGAAGGCTTATTTATTATCCTTTTCTTAAAAGTACTGTTCAGGGGGGTACTGTTCAGGGGGGTACTGTTCAGGGGGGTACTCCAGCAAAAGGTTTTGTTACAACAGTACCAATAAAGGGTTTGGCTCAATCTCGTAATTCATATGAGGCTACCAAGCCAATACAATTCCAAGATGTTAACTTAACGCTTGTGGTGTTCGCAACATTTCAACCAATCGATGAAGCTTCACAGGTCTTGGTACGTTTTCTACCCTATATTAGTATCATTGTACTGGTTATTGGTTTAGGAAGTGCTTATCTCTATTCAAGGTTTATTACTAAACCACTTATTTATATTAATAAAGGTGCACAAAAGATGGCAAACTTGGATTTCTCTGAAAAAATTGAGGTTCGTTCTATGGATGAATTAGGGGAATTGTCCAATAGCTTGAATGATATGTCCATCAATTTACAACAGGCAATTTTTGATTTACAAAAAGCGAATCAGCAATTAAAAAGTGATATTGAAAAAGAAAGAGAAATAGAAACAAAGCGAAGGGAATTCTTTGCTATTGTAGCACATGAATTAAAAACCCCTCTTACTGTTATGAAAGGATACTTAGAAGGGATGATATATAATATTGGCCCTTATCAAAATCGTGACCAATATTTAAAGAAAAATTTCCAAATAATTGAAAGTATAGAACAACTGGTTCGCGAAATTTTAAGCATGTCAAGATTAGAACAACATACCTTTAAACTTCAAGTGGAAGAAGTAAATCTTTCGAAATCAATAGATACAATCACAAAAAAACTCGAATTTTTTGCTTCTCAAAAAGGCATTCAAATAATAAAAGAAGTCGATTCTGACATTTTTGTTTATACGGATTATGTTCTTTTAGAAAAAGCTTGTAAAAACATCATTCATAATGCGATTATGTATTCACCGTATAACGAAAAAGTCTATATAAAGTTAACAAAGGATTCTAAACAAAACAACATCCAAATAAGAGTTATCAATACAGGTGTCAAAATAAAAGAAGAAGAAATACAACATATTTTTAAACCATTTTATCGAATCGAAAAGTCAAGAAATCGAAATACGGGAGGGAGTGGTTTAGGGTTATATATTGTAAAACAAATTTTAGAATCCCTTTTTATCACGTATTCTATGAGTAATACAAAACAAGGCGTACAATTTTTGATTACCATTCCATTATCCATAAAGTAAATAACAAAAGAGTCTCAATCTTATTTCACCTTATTGAAATAAGATTGAAATTTTTTATATAAGATACCGTCACATCAATAAAAAGACGTTATTTTTTCCAATGATTTCTCAGAAAGAATAACGTCTTTTTTTATTTTAGGGGATATTTTGTATTGTTAGCCTGATAGCTATATTTCGTGACCCCTATTATAGGAATCCTGCATCAGAACATAACAAAAATATAAACAAAAAATAATTATTTAAAATATAAGTTACATTCTAATATTTTATTGTTGATGACTGACAGTATCATTTTACAGCTTATTTAGAAGGGGCATGTACATTTCGAAGAAGTTCTTCAATAAGTTTTGTTTTTTCATTTACCTTTGTGGCATATGTGAAATCACCATAACAATATGGATACCTAAAATTATTTTTATTTCCACCACAAGTGTATAACGCTGGATTTTGATCAACTTTCATCTTAGAAAACTTTTTAGCCGAATCTTCCGAGTGTTGTTTAACTTCTTGACTGGCAATAAAATCAATATACCCTGGTCCCATATTATAGCTTTGAATAATTGTCTCCATGCTAACATCTTTTTCTTTTCCATATTTGTACATTTTAGCAAAGTGTTTTACCCCTTGTTCAATGCTCAAGCTTGTCTCTTGAATTTCATTTGGCTTTAACCCCATTGATTCAGAAGACTGCATTGGGTCGTTTCCCTCACCTCTACTCTCTTGGTACATAATTCCTAATAAAACTGCTGTTTTCTCTCCTAAATTATATTTTTCTAATTCTTTTTTCAAGGTGAGCTCATATTGCAAAACACGTTTTTCGGTTGCGAGCGCTTTATTTTGTTGCATATTGGTTTTATGATTAAGATATAGTATTCCAAGCATTGTTCCTAAACCTAAAATACTAATAAAGAATAATATAATAATTCGTATTTTACTCGCATTCTTCATATATTCCTCCTCGTATAAGAAATTCTATTTTTCAAAGATAATTGGTTATTCACAAAATATGTAATGAACATCTATCTCTCGCCCCTTTTTAGACTCAAACATCAATACTTTAAGGTTAAAGTTTAATATAAAAATTTAAAGATAAGGTAAAGATAAGATAAAGATAAGATAAAGGGCATTTTTTATGCGTACATTAGTAAGGTATTGGTACACACGGATATGTGGGAGAACTTGTTGATATGAATGGGTTTAGTGATAATTGAGATATTATCGTACAAATTATTAATTTTGGAGGTATCATTCCAGAAGAAGATTTATCCTATCTTTTTAATATACTTTATATAGAAAACTAAAAGATAAAATATAATAAAAAACGGCTAACCCTCCACGTAAGAGAATCGGCCGTCACAAATAACTAATTATTTCATACTTATATTTTCTTTTGCTTTCGTTAGAAGCCCGTATGTCTTCACTTCTTCCCAAGCTGCTACATCCTTTTTATCTGAGTGATATACAAGTAAGAATGCTTCTTTATGAAGGTTCTTTTGCGCAGTAAATTCTAACTCCTTTTCTTTACCTTCCTTATCAAAACTCATTAATGTATATTCATACTCCTTTCCCATAACCTCACCATCCATAGATTTTGAAACTCCCTCTTTTCCACCAATTGTAATTAAAACATAATATTTACCTTTATCCATACGATTGATATCACCCCCAACTAAAACACTTGCAAATACAACTTCCTTATTTTTTTACGTACCTGTGTATTTTTATCTTTTTACTCACTTTTATTTTTCTTTCTTAACTAACTTATTTAATATAAGCTCATATAAATTACTTAACGAATTAATATTATTTGCGACATAAAAAAGAGAGGCATCTGCCCCCCTCTTAGAATTGAAATTCAGCTTGCTGTTCTTTTGTAATCGTCTCATACCCCTCAGGATTAACTGTGTCGCTAAAGATTAACTTAGCTGATGTAATCTCCTCAGGCTTACCCTTAATGAATAGACCTACGCTACCTTCTTTCTTCACTTTCCCATAGAATTTGCTATCATTATCCTCTTTCTCCCAAATAAAGTCATTCCCTATTGCATTTAACTGCTCACCATTATTAAGTACAACCTTATCTAGACCAGAGAAATCTACGTTTTGATCACTAGTATTTTCTACACTGTACTGAATTTGTATGTAATGTAAATCCTCAGGTAACTTACTTCCACCTGTATATTGAAGTAAGAAGGATTCCGTTGACTTATTTACTTTATTCATTTTAATAATCTTCATATCTTTTACAGTGTATTTAATAGGAGCAATATCTACTGTCTGATTGACTTCCTTAATTTTCATTAATTCAGCCTCATTACCATCTGCCTTAGCTTTCTGCCCTACTTTTGATAAATTTAAAGTACTTTTCTCATCTTTTTCAGACTTGTTAGAAACATCCTTTTGCTCAGCAGAAGTCGCTTTTTCTTTCTTCTCTGTAGATGCATCCTCACTTCCACAACCTGCAAGAATACCTCCCGTAATCATGATACTCCCTAATAATACTGAAACTTGTTTTTTCATTCTGTCCCCTCCATTATGTTGTAAATACTTAATTTTTCCACGGAAAACTTTACCACAAGAAACTTTATCACGTAATATTATGTTATGTAAATAGAAATCTTAAATAAAAAATAATCCCCTCCCCGTAGTTAAACAGTTTTTTATTTTGGATGTGTCTACCTATTAGGGAGCATATCAATATTAATCAAACTTTATCTAAATCTATAACTACATCCGTGACCAAGGTTTTTATACTATCCTAATGTAATTCTTCAATCTCCATCTGCTTTTACACCAAAGCTATACATCTCTATTTTTTTAAAACGTGGGAATATGAAACTTCATAGGCAACAATTTTATATCATAAAAAAACTGTATTGTCCTAGAAAAGAAAAAAGCTCTGCATTACGCAGGCTTTTTTTATGATTTCATCATTAATTTATTCATAAAATTATTTATAGAATTTGCCTGAAATATACGGAAATAAGGAGATTGAACGTCATAATGTTTGTCAGTAATGATAAGGATTGAAGGAAAGAATTTAGAAGTTTTCGGTTGCCAAGATTCATTATGCCATTCTTGGCTATGGAAATATAACTCATATCTATTTATCTTATCTTGCATTATCTTTTTACTATACACTGACTTTTGAACTTCAATAAAGAATGGCGATCTACGCCATATTGTAAAAGCATCCGGTTCCATATATTCTTTCCCATACTTTGGTTCAACTTCGAATAGTTTAGGATTTTCATAATGAACGAGTTGTTTGTATACGTCCACAATACCTAGGAAATGAGGAATTTTTTGACTCATTTTTTTGATAGAGCTGGGTTGTGGAAAATAAATGTATGGGTGCTGCAATACGTTAGCATCAACATGCCCATCTCTTCTTAATCGTTTCATAACTGTATTACAACAAGTTATTGCATTCTTTAATCCTTGAAAATGTAAATAAATAATATCGTCACGAGACATACACCTAAATCGTTTCAAGTCATTCAAAATCCCTATATCTCTACTCTTCATCATCTAACACCCCGAATAAAGGCGTTTCTTTTTGCAGAGGTTTTTTAGATTTTTTCTCCTCTTTAGGCATTCGATATGGCTCAATAATTTGTTTCGCTTTACATAGTGACAAGTAAGGTGCTTGCACTTTCTTTAATCCATTTCGTTTAAAAATCATTTGGCCAGATTGCTCTAAATACTCTGAACCAGGAGTACCCATGATATTACTATTAATCACACTATCACATTTAAAGCCAATTCTTACAGTCATATTAAGTTTTAACTTACCATCTAACACCTTGGCATCTGGTCGCTGCATACTAAGCATAAGAAAGACTCCAAGCGACCGCCCGACTGCTGAAATCTTTTCAATTGTAGCCATACACTCTTTTTCATCTTTAAGCATAGCCACCTCATCGATAGCAAGTAGAATATATGGTTTTTGATAATTAGGATTTATTTTGTTGTACGCATCAATATGATCCACTTCATATTCTTCCATAAGCTTTCTTCTTTCTCTGATTTCCTTCCATAATTTTTGAAGCATTATTTTCATTTCGATTTCTTCCATACAAACTTCTTTTACATGCTTCACTCTACGCAAAAAATGAAATTCAGAGTTTTTTAAGTCACCAAGATACAAATGAAATTTTTCAGGAGACATATATTGAATAAGTGTGGATAATATAACACGTACCATACTACTTTTCCCGCTTCCCGTTTCCCCTGCAATTAATAAGTGCGGTGAATTGGAGTCAATCATATCGTACGCAATCATCTTTCCGAATTGGTCCCTACCGACAACAACAGGTAAACGGTACTCTTTTAATAGTGACTTCCATTCTTTATAACAATAAGTATACGGCTTTAGCCCAGCATTCGAATCAAATACATGTAGGACAAACTTTTTCACATCCCCTTCAATCGTAATATTCTGTCCTAATATTTGCTGGAAACAAAACCACTTCTTTTCAATCTTCTGTGGATCTAATCCGTTTGGTATGGTAAATACATATCTCACACTTTCTGCTGAGGAAGAAACAGTATGTACCTTTGGATAAATAGGTACTTTCCCTCCGCGTGTTTGATGTTCCGTATATAGACCTGCTTTTCCAAATACCTCTATAAGTTGATTCCTTAACCTTTGTGTAAGAAGCCACTTCTTAATCAGTTTCATATACTCCCCCCTAAAACATGATTACGATGCGAATAAATACATATCCAATCAAACAAACTCCACCAATTCGCATGCCGTGATAAATACCTTCACTTACAAATTTAGCTGCGGATATATAGTCATGTCGTACCAAATATTTTTCTAACATGACCGCCCCGATTAAAACCGTTCCCATTACTCCTAATGCAATGTAAGTATTGAGTACCTGATCCGACATATGAAGAAATGCGAAAGGACTTAATGAATTGTATTTACGTATTTTCTTTTCTTGCTCTTCATATGACCGATCCATAAACTCACGAAAAGAAACTGTTTCCTTCCTACCACGCATTTAAATGCCCCCTCTATAAACAGAATGAACAAACTAGATAAAATATAGGTTTTATACGCTTATTACCTTGATAGCATTATCTTGACTGTTAGCGTGGTAGATACTTTGCTAGTTCAAAGGCTAGTTGATTTGGTATCTACTTTGGTAATAAGTTTGCTAGATACCATGGTGGCTACCTTGATACATCATATTGCGTGGGGCTTGTACATTATTAACACTTTTGTTTAAAAAAATCATGCTTTGGAAAAGATGTGATTAATAGAGGATTTAAGAATAGGAGTGTTCACAATGTTTGGCTTGGGGAAACCATTATCAAAGTTTGGTAAATTTTTAAGGAAAAATAATATTACTCAAACCGAATTAAAGGAATGGAGTGGAGTTAATCAAAATACAATTAGTCGTATTTCTCGTTCAAACACATACAAGCCTTCATTAGGGAATGGCCAAAAACTAATTAGGTCCTTAAAAAGAAAAGGTTACAGCGTAGACTTTGAGGATTTCTGGATGTAATAATCAGCTCGTTAAACCGAGCTGATTATTTTTTGAGGATTTCATTATTATTTTTGATTTTTTAAATACCGGTTTCTCTATTAACAGAATGAACATATTTTTTCTAAAGGTATTACAAACTGAATCATAACTGGCCAATAAAAACCAAAAGAACATGATTTGAGGGGTTTTTGCTATACAAATAAAAGTACTAAAATTCCAAAGAACGTGTATAAAAAGTGGTAAACAAAAGATATATTGTCAAGAACAACAATATTAATACACAAGAAAAATACACGATAGAAATGCGCTTCCTATTCACCTTCCAATTACGTATACTGGAAATCATAAAACTTACTATCACCATGCAACAAATCCCCACCAAAAACACCAATACATATTCGTGAATAATAACACCACAAATTAAAAATATAACCGCTAATATTGCTAATAGTGAATGTATTACACGCAAAAATAACCTCTCCTTATCTCATTGGAAATCCATTAATATATTATTATTTTATTTAGCAAACAAATGGTTTCCGATTTGTGCAACGGTTTGACGTGTTGTAATCCATTTATCAGTCGAGGTTTTTGGATTATAGAAATAAAGCCAATCAGAATTTGTTCCTTTTGAAGTGAGAGCCTCTTCTACTGCCATTCTTGCTTCCTGTGTAGCAGGCTGATTAATTCTACCGTCTGTAACAGGAGTAAATGCATAACCATTTTTAATGGGTTCATAAATTACGTCTTTAATTGTATTTGGAAAGCCATTAGCGTTAACCCGATTTAACACTACCATTGCAACTGCAACCTTTCCTTCATGCGGTTCTCCCCCTGCTTCTGCATTCACTAATCGAGCCATTAAATCCACTTCTTGTAATGGAATACCCGTATCAATCTTTAAGTGCTGACCGACAAAAATTTGATTTCCGTCTACGTTATTATTTTGTTTAATAATCTGTATTGAAACCTTATATTGTTGTGATATAGAACTTAATGTATCCCCGCTTTTCACTTGGTAAATTGCTTGATATGTATTACTTGAAACTGCTGAATTATTTTTTTGAACATTTTCGTTTGCAGTTGAAGATCCTGGAATTGTTAAGCGTTCTCCAATATTAATTTGATCATTTGCTTTACTATTAGCTTGTTTAAGTGATTGTACGGACACCTCATATTGTTTACTTATTGCTTCTAGGGTATCATTCTTTTGAACCGTATAAACCGTTGAAGCCGCAGCGCCTACTGGATTTGATACTATTGTAATCATTGCAGCAGATAATGGTAACAAGGTTTTCACCTTACATAACTTCATTCAAAAAGCCTCCTAAAAATTATTAAGTACCCTTAATATGTCTATGTTAAAAACAAATCAAGCTATATATAGCGTAACAAAACATAAAATATAAGTCATTGAATTTGTATTTCTATATAATAATTGAATTGCTGATGATATTGAAAATGAATTATTATAGTTAGGTTTCAAAAGAATCGGATAATTCAATTCTCAAACAAAATTTTTGGAAAGTATAGGCTTACTTTAATTGTTTAAAGAGAAACTAAAAACCTACCTTGAGGCTATAAGGATTTAAAGTCAACTCGAATAGTGTTCTTTTATTTGATTTTCCATAAAGCATTTTTAAAATTCCGTACCTTTGGAAATACCTATATAAAAAAATAATTAATTATTAGGAGTGCCATAAATGCCTGATGTGATCCGTCTCTGTATTGGTATAGTCATTGCCTTATTTTTATTTTCCTCCATAGTAATGGAGTTTAAAAAACCTCAAAAAGATATGTTTTGGTTTTCGATTGAAGTCTTATCTCTCCTCGGAGTTTTACTGCTAATAAAAGAGTTTTTAATTAATCATATAACATAACCTCTTGAATGAAATTCAATATTCCGTCAATACTGTATATAAGCTGTATGCCACAACTCATTTGAAGTAGTTTTCTCTGTATCTCCTTATAAGGAGCAGTTAGCTTTTGCT